>CAIMDH010000147.1 GCA_903839715.1 uncultured bacterium | reverse complement strand
CTCAAAAAGCGTAATAAAATAAGGGCTGATCAAACTGGCAAGTTCATTCCTGAGCATGTATTGCAGGATATGTGTATTAACTACTCTATGCCTACCTATGCGGAAGGATTCAATTTCATTGAGTTTCGTTGGAGTTAAAATCTGGGGGTGTATTAAGGACTTAGTACACCCTCATTTTTGTCTCGTTTGATGTCGTAAGCTTTCTGAAGTCTGGCTTTCATCATTTCTGTTTCTAAATCTCGTGCTTTATCAGCAATCTTCTCAGGGTCAATCTTGAATGACCCCTCATTAATAGACTTCTTTATATCCTCTACTTTTTTTCTGTCGAACTGAATAGATTCATTGTTATTCAGACGGATAGCTTCTTCACTGATGCTGACCTTTGTCTCTTTTTTCTGAGGAAGTTCATCTTTAATACGCTCATTTCTAGATTCGGCTTGTTTATTCACTGTCCGGACCTCAGTTACATTGTTTGAGACTTTGTCGATTGCCATGATGGGCTCCTTTGAAATTTTCTGATACTATATATATTAACTGTAATTTTTACAAAAACTTTAGGAGTTTTTTAAAAATATTTGACATTCTTCAAGAATTGCTCTATAATGGTATTTATTAGGTATCAAAAACAAGGAGTCATATATGGCACAACGGGCATTTGTTACATTTGGTGATTACAATGGTTACAAGGATGTCAAGTTTGTCATGCTTGAAAAGGACATCGAATGGCGTCGTTCTCTGTGCAAAGAAGGAATTGAACTCATCGATATTGTCGATGTGGTGCAGAATCAATTCACACATAATGGAATTCTGTATCAGGTTTATGCAGATTGGTCAGTCGGGCCTAAAAATTACGATAAATAAATTGACTTTGGTTGCTGAATTCTGTATAATAGAATTTCAGTAATTAGTTGTAATCGTTCTTTAAAAAATGATGTGCCCGGGTGGTGAAATTGGTAGACACAAGGGACTTAAAATCCCTCGGCGCAAGCTGTACCGGTTCGAGTCCGGTCCCGGGCACCATACAACAGTACATTCCGTACGCGATAGTCGAGGTAGCTCACGACAAGGACGGAGGATAAGCTCTCTGTGGCTTAGGTGCGGAATGTACTGTTGTATGGTGTTTTAAGTAAAGTCACACAGCTCAAAGGCCTAGGGTACTGGGAAAGCGGATTCCGGCGGGAATTTGGATGGTTCAACTCCATCGTGTGATTTTACTTAGTGCATCTGCCTATAGCTCAGCTGGATAGAGCATCGCCCTTCTTTTGTGCTTTCCAACGAGAGTACAAAAGAAGGCGAGGGTCGGGAGTTCGAATCTCTCTGGGCAGGCCACCGATTTCAAACACCAACTATTTTTTTGATACTTTCAATATTGTGAAATTACCAGAAAAATCTTTACTTTTGGGTAACGTTGTTGTATAATTGTTTCTGTAGTGTAGTGAAGTAGTGAATAAGAGATCTGCCGATAGCTCAGCAGGATTAGAGCAACTGCCTTCTAAGCAGTAGGTCGGGGGTTCGAATCCCTCTCGGCAGGCCATCAAACATTGTTAGGTTCGATTGTGGTGATACTAGTCGGGGCGGGGACCCGTTGGTTGGATGGCTGGCCAGACCTGAACATAACCAAAGAGAGATGGTTCGACTCCATCCACCACGACCAACACTGTTAAGAATTTTCAAAATACCTTTACATTCAGCATTAAAAGTTGTATAATAGATTCATTGAGTTTAAGTAATGCCCAGGTGGTGAAATTGGTAGACTCAGGGGACTCAAAATCCCCCGCCGCAAGGCGTGCCGGTTCGAGTCCGGCCCTGGGCACCACGAATTTGTAGTTTATAGGAGATGAGACTATGTTTTGGAATAACGTTTATTCCGGTTTTACTAATAGTGCAAAGTTACGTCAAGAAAATAATGCTCTTAGTATTGCAAATGCAGAACTACAATCCAAGGTTGATGCCTTGAACCTCCAGATGGAAGAGATTAATGCCGCTACACTTAAAGCTGCATCGTTAACTTCAATGGTTGTTGACTTTTCCAACATCGATGCATTCAGTATTGAGAGAAATGTATCTGATGATGTACCACATACAGTCATCGGTTATTGGCTTGCAGATGGAACTGGTGTGAAATCTCTCCATGAATGGTACCTTGGTTGTAGCGAAGAAACCCACGAAAGACTGGTTTCTGAATTCAAAGAATATGTGAAGGCAAAAAAACAGTAATTCTAGATATTTGTGATATAATATCGATGTAATCAAATTTGCCGG
>CAIMDH010000146.1 GCA_903839715.1 uncultured bacterium | reverse complement strand
ATTGACTGGATTCTCGTTAAGGGTATCTTTGGTTCAATTATTCTTTTGCTTGGCTTATGGATTAGCCGCCTACTGCAAAAAGAGCAGGTCATCAAGAGACCGTCATTCCTGCTTGTGATTTTTGGCTATTCCTCCTTGCTCCTTACCGGCAATTACATGATCTCAGGCATTATGAACGATTTACTAGTACCCTTGACTCAAGGTGGCCCAAGAGCAGTTGCAACAACATTACTCTGGCTCTCTATTGCCATCTTCATGATGTACAAAGGTATTAAATTTGGCAAAAAGTATCACGCCGAAAAATTACTCGGTTTACTCCTACTCGGTATCACACTAATCAAAGTGATACTCTACGATATCGCTACAATGGGCATGCAGAATAAAATTATTATTTTAATGCTGGTTGGTGGAGCAATGCTGTTATTCTCATATCGACTACGTTCAAAGGGATTAATGGAGCCTACTGAAAATTAATTCCTAAGAAGTACGGTTAGAATTCAAAAACTACCAGCTGTTGAGCTGGTAGTTTTTAATTTTGACAAGAACCCTTTTCAAATTTATAATGCAGGGATGGTGAACAAAAAACATTCAAACGATACTCAGGACGACGTCGAAATCACCAATGAAGATACAGACATGCACGAACCTGAGCTTGAAGAATTAGAGGAAAAACAAAACGAATTTAACAACACATTACGAGAAAAACTTAAGACTTGTGAAGCTGAAAAGCGCACAATTTTAGAAGAATCACAACGTACCAAAGCCGACTTCCTAAACGCTCGGCGCCGCCTCGAAGATGAGCGACTACGTGACCGTGAACGGAACACCATCAAACACATTGAATCTCTAATACCACTATGTGATAGCTTTCAGGTAGCAATGGCCAACAAAGATGTCTGGGAGAAGGCTGACGCCAACTGGCGAAAGGGGATTGAAGGTATTAATGCCCAACTACACAATATCCTGACCAGTAACAGCGTCTATCCTATTGATCCGATCGGCAAGGAATTCAATCCCCGAGAACACGAGGCTCTTTCGACTCTTCCTGTAGACGATGTCGCAGAGCATGATAAAATCGTTGGAATTATTCAGCTTGGCTACGAACTCCGCAAGCCTGATGGCTCGTCTGAATTAATTCGTCCCGCGCGCGTAGTAATAGGAGTCCACGATCACAATTAATATTTGCAATTTATACACAACGTAACGAAATAACTATGGCTAAAATACTAGGAATTGACCTTGGAACAACCAACTCAGCAATGGCTATTATCGAAGCTGGGGAACCAACCATTATTGAAAACGGTGAGGGTAACCGCACAACACCTTCGATTGTTGCTATCTCAAAGACTGGCGAACGACTAGCGGGGCAAATCGCTAAGCGCCAAGCAGTAACCAACCCAACAAACACCATCTACGGCATCAAGCGCTTTATGGGCCACACCTATGAAGAAGAAGCTGTGCAGAAGGACAAAGCGATCGTACCATATGAAGTAAAGCGTGGTACTGACGGGGGCGCGGTAGTAGTAATGGATGGCAAAGAGTACCGCCCAGAAGAAGTATCAGCAATGATTCTTTCAAAGCTCAAGGCTGACGCTGAGGCCAAGCTTGGTGAGAAGATTACCGAAGCTGTCATCACTGTACCAGCGTACTTCAACGACTCACAACGTAAGGCTACACAAGATGCCGGACGTATCGCCGGACTAGAAGTACGTCGTATCATCAACGAACCGACCGCCGCCGCACTTGCCTATGGTTTCAACAAAAAGAAAGATGAGAAGATTGTTGTCTACGACTTTGGTGGTGGTACCTTTGACGTCTCTGTACTAGAAGTAGGTGACGATGTAATTGAGGTACAGTCTACTGACGGTGACGCCCATATGGGTGGACGAGATATCGACCAAGGTATTGTTCGTTTCTTAATTGATGAGTTTAAGAAGAGTGAAGGTATTGACCTCGGTAAAGACAAGCTAGCGCTCCAGCGTCTTGACGAAGCAGCAGAGAAAGCTAAGCACGAACTCTCTTCTACCAACGAATCAGAAATTAACATTCCGTTCGTTTCGTCTGACGCCAATGGACCAAAACACCTCCTCATCAAACTCACTCGCTCAAAACTAGAGGAGATTGCCCATGAGTTTGTCGATAAGTCGATTGAGATTACCAAGCGCGCCCTCGAAGCCTCAGGACTAAAGAAAGAGGAGATTGATGAAATTATCCTCGTTGGTGGACAGACTCGTATGCCAGCGATTCAGATTGCCGTAAAAGCCCTTTTTGGTAAAGAACCAAACAAGACAATCAATCCCGATGAAGTAGTGGCACTTGGTGCTGCGATTCAGGCCGGTATCTTCCAGGGTGACGTGCAGGACATTACGCTAGTAGACGTGATTCCACTTTCACTTGGTATTGAAACAATGGGCGGCGTGAACACCAAGCTCATTGAGAAGAATACTCATATTCCAACTAAGAAGCAGCAAGTATTTTCTACCGCCGCTGACAACCAGACCTCAACCGAAATTCACATTGTCCAAGGAGAACGTCCGATGGCAACCAACAACAAGTCACTCGGTAAGTTTGTGCTCGATGGTATTCCACCAGCACCACGTGGTGTACCACAGGTCGAAGTAACATTTGATGTCGATAGTAACGGTGTTCTTAATGTCACCGCCAAAGACAAGTCCACTGGTAAAGAACAATCAATCCGTATTGAAGCCAACTCTGGCCTCTCCGAAGCGGACATTGAGCGAATGAAGAAAGAAGCAGAAGATCATGCCGGAGAAGACGAAAAGAAAAAAGCTCTCATCGAGTCTCGCAACACCGCCGAGCAGCTGATCTACACTGCCGAGAAGTCCCTCAAGGATCACGGCGACAAAGTCCCTGCTGAAACCAAAACTGAAATTGAAGGCAAAGTAACAGCCCTTCGTGAAGTGAAAGAAAAGGACGACAAGTCTGTTATCGACAGCAAAACAGAGGAACTTTCAACTTCACTACAGAAGATTGGGGAGATTATGCAAAAGGCCGCTGAAGCAGCCAATACTGCTTCAACAGCAACTCCAGAAGATACTGTACGCGATGCTGACGTAAAGCCTGAAGACAAAGCAAACTAAAGCTCCTTTGCACGATTATTGCATCTGTGCCATAATCGCCACATTACGAGCTAAGTGATAGCTATGAAAGACTACTACCAAATATTGGGACTACAAAAAGGCGCCTCAAAAGATGAGGTGAAGAAGGCTTTTCGTAAGCTTGCTAGTCTGCACCATCCCGACAAAAAGACAGGTAACGAAGAAAAGTACAAAGAGATCACCGAAGCCTATGCCGTCTTAGGCGATGAAAAGAAGAAGGCAGAGTACGACAGCTATGGCCACGCCTTCAACGGTGGTGGTGGAGCGGGCGGTGGCGCCGGATTTGGCGGATTCAATTGGGCAGATTTTGCACAACAGGGCGGCATGGGCGGCCAAGGCTTTGAATTCGATATCAGTGATATCTTTGAAAACTTTGGTTTCGGTGGCGGCCAACAAAAGCAAACCCGCGGCCGGGATATTTCAATCGAAATAAACCTTAATTTTAAAGAAGCCGTTTTTGGTAGCACAAGAAAGGTACTCGTGACCAAAAACTCTCTCTGTACCGAGTGTAAAGGCACTGGTGGCAAGCCAGGGTCTGGTACAAGCAGCTGTACTACCTGTGGCGGTAATGGTAAGGTCCGTGAGACGCGACAGAGTATCATGGGTAGCTTTACCACTGTTCGTGAATGCAACGTCTGTAACGGGCGCGGTCAAGTACCAAAGGAGCGCTGTACTCACTGTGCCGGTGCCGGCATACGCCGTGCTCAAGAAGAAGTAGAAATAAAAATCCCGGCCGGTATTGAGAACGGAGAAGTAATACGAATGACCGGCCGAGGCGAGGCTATGGCTGGTGGGCAACCTGGCGACCTCTATGTAAAAATTCATGTTGAATCACACGCCACCATCAAGCGTGACGGTACTACTCTCTTTATCGTACTACCAATTAAGCTCACTGATGCTCTCTTGGGTGGTGACTACAAAGTCGAAACTCTCGATGGACACATAGAACTCAAGGTCCCTGCCGGTATTACTCACGGCGAACTTCTCCGGGTACGCGAAAAAGGCGTACCGACCGAACGCGGTCGCGGCGACTTCATGGTCAAAGTCAACATTGAAATCCCGAAGAAGCTTTCCCGCAAAGCACAAAAGCTAGTAGAGGAACTACGCGAAGAAGGGGTGTAGTAAAAATTTCTGAAAAAGACAAACGCGGCCCTACAGGCCGCGTTTGTTATGATAATATATAAAATATATGGCATACTCAAAAAATATACAGGCTGTTTTAGATATACTACAAAACGAGACTGACGGCGATACTGTGAAAGCCTTACAAAAGATGACTCATGACTACAGCATGACATGGATGTAT
>CAIMDH010000145.1 GCA_903839715.1 uncultured bacterium | reverse complement strand
TTTGGAATTTCAAATAGCTCGTACAATTTTAATGTGAACAATTGGACTTGGGGTGCTAATGGGGATTTTATCTATATCCCCTACAATCCACCTCTCATCCACCCAATCCCACATTAATATATTTCCTTCCTTAGCCTTCTTTACTTGTCTCAGAAACCCCTTTGCTGCCGTTATCCTCATATTACACTTTATACGTTAACTAATCCCTAAAGGTTACAACAAACTTAAATAATATTCCCACTATTTAACCTTAACCCCTCCAAACTTAAATAAGAACATTGTTTATTACATCATCAAATTTTTTTTTAAAAAATTAAAAAGTTTACGGGACTCATTGTTTATTACATCAACGAAAAAAAATTATTTTTAAAATTATTTCTATGGGACTATATAGCTTGAATTTTGCAACAGAAACAAAAGGACGGTATAGGGGGGGATAAGACAAAGACGAAAAGCTAAACAGATAATTGAAATTAGGATTTTTGGTTATTAGGATTTTAGTATTGATATATAGTAAATTGGTTTATGCTATGCTAGTAAGATATAAAATAAATTAGTAATGTTATGTATATAAATATTTTTAATCTTTTTAGACAGTGGCAATACGCTGCTTCAACTTCATCATCTGTGCCTTCTCAGCCGACTCAACAACCAGGAGACTACTCTCAATTAATTGGAAGAAGACTAAGGAAAAACTAAGTGCAAAGAATGCTAAGACTACTCTGAATATACTCGAGCGAGAATTATGAGTAGCGGCGTCAGGTGCAGTTTTTGTGGCATAGGCTAAATAGCAAAGGATTGCCAGTGGCGCCAAATAAAATAGCAAGAAATCGAGATCAATATACTTGAAAAATTCTTCAAATATAAACAGCGAAGCAACTATTGACCAAATAATTGAATAGGCTGAAGCAACCGACATGAATTCCCTCTTTTCATCTATCTTGGCTACAAAGTATGTAGCCAAAGCCGGTAGTAGTGCACCTACTATCATCAGTGTTTCAAACGGTGAATTCTCATCCAAGATGTACTTTAGTGAAAGTATCGAACCAATGAACGATACGAGCATATAACTAATGAATCGATCTGACTTGGTAGTATCGATGATATATAACAAAGCAAAGATGAGACTAGAGTACGTCAGCAGGATACTAGTAAATAGGTTGAACTCTTCAAAGAGTGAAAAGACAGCCAAGGCAAGTGAAACAAGGCCGGCGGCATATAGCGCTGTATGCTGGAAGCGAGTCTTTGTACCAATGAGGACATGCCAGCCAAGGAAACAAGAAGCAGAAATGAGAGCGTACAGTATACCTACAGTTGTATCGTCTAGCGTTCGTAGGTTGCCGATGTTGAATGCAAACCAGATAATCGGAGCAATATAACCCAGTGATAGATTGCCGTCATCCTTATCCAGAAATCTCTGTGCTGACAGCAGTATGCTCCAAGTAGAAAATACAACTAGAATCATGAAGAGGATTGCAGTGAAGGTTTCGCCGGTGAGGAAATTTTCGGGACGCACTACGTTGATGGCGTCACTATTGGAGAGACCCCAGAGTGTGGATACTCCCACAAACATGCCAATAATGTTTAGTGGTATGATATCGCGCACAGAAATCTCCTTACCGATAAAGAACACAGCGATATTTACTGCAATAAAGTAAATGAGATAGGCATTGAACGAAATAGCATTTACCCAAACATCATTTTGGCCAATTACAAATGGTGTAATGTACGCACCGAGCATCCCTAATATGAGGATAACTTTGGAGTTTCTAAGTGAAGCAAAATATGAAACAGCAACCGTAAAGACAGCGGCGGTAAGTAGTGTAACTACTTCTGGAATCATAGCTTCTGCTAAATCTGTAGTACGAGAGCCGTAGATTAGTGTGGCATAGAGTAGTAAGACGCCAGAACCAATACCAATATCCGCGAAGTAGCGCATTTTTTCTGAAAAAGAAAAGGAGCCACCAATTATTGCAACACTGAAGAAGAAACCGAGACCAATACGGATTTCCATTGGTAGGTTGACCCAAGCATTGGCATAGATTAAGTAGCCAAATCCGACGATAAGCAAAAGTGCTCCTGCGATCGGAATAAATTTTTCGATAATTTTGTCTATCGTTATTGTTTCTTTGGCAAAGGAAACACTGTTTGGTGAAAAGCT
>CAIMDH010000144.1 GCA_903839715.1 uncultured bacterium | reverse complement strand
GGCTGGAACGAAGTTCCAGCCGGGCTTTTGTTATAGTGTATAATTTGCTACATTGTAACTACCTATATATATGAATATCGATACAAATCCAGAAAAAATTGAGGATATTTTGACCCGTTCTATTGCGGAGATTTTGCCGACCAAAGATGAATTCAGGACAGCTCTTGCATCTGGAAGACGCTTGCGTATTTATATCGGGACCGACGCTACTGGCACCTCACTCCATCTTGGACATGCCACCAACTACATGATTCTCGAAAAGCTGCGCCGTCTCGGACATGAAGTGATTTTCCTTATTGGAGACTTTACTTCACGTATCGGTGACCCGACCGATAAGAAGGACTCAGCCCGCAAGCAGCTTACACGCGAAGAAGTAATAGCCCATACTGAAACCTGGCTCAAGCAAGTTGCGCCGGTCATTGATATCTATAATGCCGAAAATCCAGTTGTACTCAAGTACAATCACGACTGGCTTGCCGCACTCACTTTTGAAGATATTATTTCTCTTTCTTCAAATTTCACTGTTCAGCAGATGATTGAACGCGATATGTTTGAGAAGCGTATTGCTAGCGGCAAGCCTCTATATCTTCATGAACTCTTTTACCCACTCATGCAAGGCTACGATTCTGTAGCAATGGATGTAGATGCGGAAATGTGTGGTACTGACCAAAAGTTTAATGCGCTCGCTGGTCGCACACTTTTGCGCAAGCTTAAAGACAAAGAGAAGTTTGTTATGATCACACGCCTATTGGAGAACCCAGTCACTGGCGAAAAAATGATGTCAAAATCACTAGGAACCGGTGTATTCCTCGACTTCACACCAAACGATATGTACGGTGCTCTCATGGCGCAGGCGGACGAAAATATGCAGCAGCTGTTTGAGGACTGCACCTGGCTTTCATTTGAAGAGATTGGCACCATCACGAGCACACTCGGACCCCGTAATGCCAAGATGCGCTTAGCCAAGGAGATTACAACCATCTATCACGGTGCGGAAGCCGCCACTCACGCCGAAGAGACCTTTGTGAAGACCTTTCAGAACAAAGAAATTCCGGATGACATTACTGAGTTCAAAACCGAACCAACTCAGACTCTTATAGACATCCTTGTTACTACCGGAATTGCCACGAGTAAAAGTGATGCCAGACGCGCTATCGAGCAAGGAGCGGTGAAGATTGATGGTCACAGGGTAGGACTTGAACAGGCAGAAGCTGCTATCGGCACACTGGAAACAAAAGTAATCCTACAAAAAGGGAAGCGACATTTTATTGCTCTTATCTAATACTACTGTATGAAAAAACGAATTTTAACTGGCCTACAACCATCTGGCACACTGCATATCGGTAATTACTTCGGCTCTCTGAAGCCTCTTATAGACCTAATGGGTCAAGAGGATAATGAAGTCTTACTGATGGTGGCAGACTACCACGCTCTTACTTCACTACGTGATACCGCTGAACTGAAGACCAATATCTACAACATCGTCCGTGATTACCTGGCGGCTGGTGTCGATCCAAAGAAGGTTATTCTCTTTCGTCAATCAGACAACCAAGACCATATGGAACTCGGGTGGATTTTAAATTGTCTTGTTACCGTACCATTTTTGATGCAAGCACATTCCTATAAAGACAAGGTGGCCAAGGGACTTGAGCCAAATGCTGGGTTATTCACATACCCGATGCTGATGGCTGCCGACATCACCCTCTACAACACCGACATCGTACCAGTAGGTGAGGACCAAAGGCAGCACTTGGAATACACTCGCGAAGCAGTCACCAAATTCAACAACGCCTACGGCAAGATACTCAAAGAACCAAAGGAACTAATCGTCGCAGGAGTCGGTGTCGTGCCTGGTACTGACGGCCAGAAGATGAGTAAGAGTTACAAAAACACCATCCCATTCTTTGGCACACATGAAGAGACCCAAAAAGCTGTCATGAGCATCGTCACGGACTCTTCTGGTGATCGCCCAGTGAATGTCTATAACATTCACAACGTCATCTATCGCGCCCTTGGTAAAAGCCAGGACGAACTAGACGCGCTCTACCACGAACATGCAGGGAAGTATAAAGTCCTCAAAGATATCTTAGTAGACGATATAGAAATCGTCATTGGGGGAATGCGTGAAAAGCGAGCCCAAATCACCGATGATGAAATCCGACACATTCTCAAAGACGGAGCGGCACGCGCCAAAGCCATCTCCAACACTATGATGCAGAAGATCAGAGCTGCTGTTGGTATCACACTATAAAAAGAAAGCCCCTTCGAAAATTCGAAGGGGCTTTTGTAAGTGATCAACCTACATCTCTCATCAACGGTCTTGTTCCGGCGAGCCGTCTCAT
>CAIMDH010000143.1 GCA_903839715.1 uncultured bacterium | reverse complement strand
GCGGCTACTGCCGGCGCCGCTAGTAGCTCTCTCACTCTCGGCGGAGTAGCATCATCTTCTTTCCTTCGTTCCGATCAAGCTGACACCATGGAAGCGACATCTACCTCATCACTCCTTTCACTTATTCAAAGAGGAGGTGCCGGAGGTAGAACTAAGAATAAAACGCCGAGGGCAGAGAAGGTAGGCTTATCGGTACCAAAATTCACTTAAAAGTTATACACAAAAGAGCGCCGGAGATTTTAAAAAGATTTTAGATTCTTGTTAGAATTAGAGATAAGATATTAAAAACAATATAAACATTTATGAACACAAAACATTATTTAAACGCCGCATCTGAAGCTGCTGTCGCGGCGCTACTGACAGCTGCGCTGTTGAGTGCAAGCTTCTTTATTATCGAGCCACAAGTAGGACAAGCGCAAGATAGTGCGACTTTCACTATTTCACAAACTATTACGGGGGAGACTTCGTTTTTAGTAGATCCTACCAATACTACGTTGTCCGGCTCATTGAATGGTATTACTGGCGGTACTGCTAATGGTTCGACTACGGTAGTAGTGCAGACCAACAGCTCTACAGGATACACAATGGATATTGCCTTTGCGACCACCTCAACTGGAAACGCGATGCAGGCACAAAATAATCCTTCCTCTTCAATTCACGATTATCCAGCCACTTCAAGTCAGCCAACTTTCTTGTTCTCAACAGCGAGTACCTCAGCGGTCTTTGCTTACACAATCAGTGCAAGCAACGCGTCTGATGTAGATCAGTCATTTAAGAACAATGGTACAGCTTGCAATACTGGTGGTAGCTACACCGCAGACCGTTGCTGGATGGAGCCGGCGTTTAGTAATTTCCGCGTAATTGACCGCACTACGGCTGCTACTACCGGTGCTACGTCAACTCTCCAGTTCCGTGTGTATGTGCCAAACAACCCGACTCCAGGTCTCGTTGCTGATACCTATACTGCTACTGCTACCTTGACGGTTGCTCCACAATAGCGGTAAAGTAGTGTCATCTCTATGATTACACAGAAAGCTCATACCTTGGTTTATATTGTTTTGTTGGCACTAGGTGTATTTAGTTTTGGTACAACCAGTGTTATTGCACAAGAAAACACCATCCTCGCACTGGGCGAGGATGGTGTTGTTTCTGAAAGTGTCCCTGTCGCAGCTGATGAAGCTACTACAACTCCAATAGTAATTGAAGAAGTGACTCCGTGGTTTAAGCTTGAAAAACTTTCGGGTACGGTAGATCAGGGAGACTTTGTAGTTGGTCCTGGGCGTGCAGAAATTGAAGTTAAGCCAGGGCAGAGCGTAGTGTTTGAAATGTCGGTTGCTAACCGTATTAGTGATAACCGAAGGTTTCAGTTGGTTGTAGAAGATATTGAAGGAACTGTGGATGGGTCACGAGCTGTAAATTTTATGGGGGCACAACGTGGCCCGTACACCATTAAGGACTACATAACGTTCCCAGAAGATTCCTTCTTGCTTAATTTGGGTGAACGAGCGCGTATACCAGTTACTATCAGTATTCCTGCAGATGCCGAACCAGGTGGCTACTACGGTGGCGTCCTAGTATCAACAATCAAAGATGATGGAGTGGATGAAGGAGCTGGTAGTGCTCGTTCACCGATTGTCGCGCGTATAGGCACCCTCTTTTTTGTAACAGTACCGGGTAATATTGTGAAAACCGGAAAGACACAAAATATTTCATTAGTAGGAGACAAGTTTTGGTACGAAAAAGGACCTGTCAATTTTTCAATTCTGTACGAAAACACCGGTTCAGTACACCTTAATCCATACGGAGAACTTCGTATCAAAAATATCTTCGGTGAAGAAGTAGGCTTTGTTGAACTGGAGCCGTGGTTCGTGCTCCCAAAGTCTTTGCGTTCACGCGAGATTGCGTGGGATCGGGAGCTACTCTTTGGGCGCTACACTGCGACAGCCCTTATTAATCGTGGCTATGATGATGAGGTGGATGATGTGAGTGTGGTCTTCTGGGTGCTGCCATGGAAGGTTGTTGGTGGCGTATTCCTATTTGTCTTCTTAGTTTTGTTTGCATTGCGTGCCTTCTTTAAAAATTTTGAGTTTAAACGTAAGGGGTAACGACAATGGGAGTTCGTTCTTTTTACAAATTGTTCCTTCACTCTAGCCTCCTCACTGTCCTCGTTGTCAGCTGCTTGGCTGTGTCTACTGCACAAGTACGGACGAGTCCTAGTTATCAGTTACAAAGTGATAGTATCAACTTCACTGGTGGACTTTCTACTTCAAGTAGCTACCGTCTGGAGAGTACCGCCGGCGAAGTTGCTACTGGAGAAGCTACTAGTACGACATATAGCTTGCGTGCGGGGTACCAGCAGATGCAAGAAGTATTTTTGAGTATGACTGCCGCACCAAATGTCACTATGTCACCAGCACTTGGTGGATTGACTGGTGGTACTGCCAATGGTTCAACGAGTGTCGTGGTGCTCACTGATAGTCCGAGTGGGTACCAACTAACAATTGCGGCCGATGGTACGCCAGCGCTCCAAAAAGGGGTTGATGCGATTGCGGACTACGTCTCAGGCGCTGCTCCTAATGCCGACTTTTCTTTTGTGACTAATGGTTCTGATGCTCACTTTGGATTTTCGCCAGAAGGCTCTGATGTAGTAACGCGGTTTCGAGATAATGGTGCGCTTTGTGGGGTAGGGAGTCTCGATACATCACTTGCGTGTTGGGACGGGCTTTCGACGACTGATATCCTAATCTCACAAGGTGTTGCAAATCAGCCAGATGGTGCCACTACCACTGTTAATTTTAGGGTTGGTATTGGTAGTGCTGCAGGGGTAATTGCAGGGACATACGTTGCAACCACCACATTGACAGCTATTCCGTTATGAGATGCCTACTCCTTTTTGTTGTGAGTATTTTGCTTAGTGTACAGGCGCTTGCTAGTGCTGCTACAAGTGATTTTTCAATATCGGCGATGCTTGTAAATGATTCGGTACCGCCCAGTACGCCAACGCTCCTTGATGCTGTGCCGATAGCGGCAACCCAAGTCAACGTGTCTTGGTCTGTCTCTACTGATAACTACATGCTCGGTGGGTACGTGCTCTTACGCGATAGTGTACCAATTGCCACTACTACCCTGACGACATTTAGTGATACGGGACTGACTCCGGAAACTCTGTATTCGTACGAAGTGTATGCGTTTGACGCTTTTTATAATGTCTCTACCACCTCAAATGCGTTAGCGACGACGACCTTAGTCGCACCGCTACCACCGCCTGTCACAACCTCTACACCTAGTCAAAATCCGTCAGGAACACTAGTTTTTATGCTACTCGATTTTGCTGTGACCACGGGTACTAATGATGCAGCATTTTCCTGGAAGACTAGTAAGCCCGCGCGGTACGCGCTTCGTTGGGGGCGAAATGATGCATATGATGAGGGTTATATTGTCAACGATGTCTATCGGACCGAACAACAAACCAACATTAGTGAGCTTGAGCCGGGTACCGTCTATCTCTACGAGCTTATTGGTTATGACACTACGGGAAGGGAATTAGTCTTGAGTGCGGGGGAGTTTAAAACGGCGACTCGGGATTTTTTGACGCCACCTAATGTGCAGTTTTTTACTGCTGATGCAACCGGTGGTGATGTATGGTTGCGTTGGGTCTTACCGAGTACGATACCTGAGGCGCGGGTGCGGGTAGTTCGTAGTCACTTAGGGTACCCGACCGACCAGTACGATGGTGCGATTGTGTATGAAGGAACTGGTAGTGCCTACTTTGATAAAGGCGCGTTCACACTTGCAGATACACTGTATTATGCGGCGTTTGTGATTGCTCCTGATGGTTCTATTTCTTCGGGTGCCGTACAAGTGGTACGTAAAACGATTTCGTCCAGTGGTGGTCAAGGAGGAACCACGACCGCTACCACTGTCGAACCGGTCTTTAAAGAAGAACTCTTGCTACCAGGAGAGATTTTTGCCGCTACAGAGATTCGGCTCAGGCAAGGAAATAAATCCTTTAGTTTTACCGACACTGCTATCTCTCTCAATTCAGACGAAGTTTTTGTACTCAGTATCCCGTATGAAACTTTACCGAAACACCTAAAGTCAATCATTGTCACGTTGTCGGATCCAACTGATAGAAAGCGGACGTATGCATTTTTACTCCGTATCAATAAAGAGCGGACTGCCTACGAAGCTACTATAGCACCATTGAAAGCGGCTGGCAGGTCACAGTTTCAGGTAGAAATTTTTGAATATGAACAACGAGTAATGGCACGGTACCTAACACCAGTAACATTTATAGCAGCGAGTACAGCGGCAGTAGAGGTTCTCTTTCCTGATAAAATTGTTGAAATCATCAGTCCGTTTTTTTTAACATTAGCATCACTACTCTTACTGATTGTGGTTCTTGTTATGTTTGTCTACAAACGCTTCGGAGAAGCTGAGGATAAGCTCTAGTGTTGATTTCGTAATTTATCGCTATAGTAGTAGGAGTTTAGTCATAAGTAAAACATAGCTATGGTTCGAGTTGCAATTAATGGATTTGGTCGTATTGGAAGAACATTTTTTCGTCTAGCATTTGGTAACCCTGACTTTGAAGTGGTCGCTATCAATGATTTGGGAGATATTGATAATCTTGCCTACTTGCTCACATACGATTCGGTGTATGGACGCAGTCCGTTTTCAGTTGAGGTAAAAGAGGGAGCTTTGCATGTGAATGGCAAAAAAATTATGTTCACACAAGAACGTGAACCAAACAAGCTACCATGGAAAGATTTGGCAATTGATATTGTTGTTGAATCAACAGGATTTTTTACCACGTACGAGAGTGCTAAGTTACACCTTGATGCAGGTGCCAAGCGGGTAGTGGTAACAGCGCCGATGAAGGGCGATGCGGTGGCGGCGGGAGTAGAGGGAGCGACAGTCCTTATGGGTGTCAATCATGAAAAGCTTAAGACCTGTCAGATTTCCTCGAATGCTTCTTGTACAACGAATGCTACGAGCCCTCTCATTGCTATTTTGAAAGAAGTTGTAGGTATCGAAAAGGCAGTTCTTAATACTGTGCATGCGTACACTGCGTCACAGAGTTTAGTTGACGGTCCAAGCAAAAAAGATATGCGTGGTGGTCGGGCAGCAGCACTTAATATTGTGCCAAGTACTACCGGTGCTGCGATTGCAACAACACTTGCTCACCCTGAACTCGAGGGACTATTTGATGGTATCGCGCTCCGGGTACCGGTACCGGTCGGCTCCATTGTCGACGTGACGTTTATTGCTAAGCGTGATACTACAGTTGAAGAAATTAATACCGCACTCATTAAGGCTGCTCAAGACCCACGATGGAAGCATCTCTTTGCGGTCACGGCTGAAGAGATTGTTTCAACTGACATTATTGGTTCACGCGTCGGCTCAATTGCTGATCTCTCATTTACAAAAGTCGTGGGCGGTAATTTGGTAAAAGTACTTGCGTGGTATGACAACGAAACCAGCTACACTCAGACACTAGTTGAGCATGTTCGAGAGAGTGCTAAGCATGTCCAGTAAGTATGTCACTCACGGCTATCAAAAAACATATTCATGTTGCTTGCGATCATGCGGGCTTTGCACACAAGGAAGCGATTGTTGCTTGGCTACGTGAGCAGGGTGAGAGTGTGACTGATCATGGTGCAATGGCATACGACGCAGAAGATGACTTTCCTGACTTTATTAGTAGGGCAGCAGGAGCAGTGAGTCTAGCTCCGGAAGATTCTTGCGGGATTATTTTTGGTGGTTCTGGGCAAGGTGAGGCCATGATGGCAAATCGTTTCCCAAAGGTGCGAACGACGGTCTTTTATGGAGGGAATAGTGAAATCATTACGCTGTCTCGCGCTCACAATGATGCCAATGTACTTTCAATTGGCGCGCGCTTTGTGGATGTTGAGGAAGTTAAAGAATGTATTGTGAGGTGGTTTAGTACCCCGGTCTTACCAGATGAAAAATACCGTCGTCGTAACCAAAAAATTGAAAAAATAACTCGTGAAGTGCGTATCATATGATTCCGATTGTCCCTGCCATTATTCCCATATCAGCCGAACAGCTTAAGGCTATATTGCCGGGGTTGAGTTTTTCGCCGGAAATTCATATCGATGTAGTAGATGGTGTGTTTGTGCCATATCAGTCTTGGCCCTACAACCCGCTCGGTCAGCCTAAAGAAGTGCAACTGTTCACTGACCGCTTTACCCTGGAGGTAGACTTGATGGTAGCCGAGCCACTCGCTGCAGCAGAGGCCTGGATTGCTGCTGGTGCTGATATGCTCGTATTTCATACTGAACATATCTCACCAGATGCGTTTGCGAGATTTGTGGAGGGTACTAAAATATCTGTTGGTATCGCTGCGGTAAATGACACCGCGCTTTCTGATCTTGAACCGTATCTTGCCCGAGCAGATTACATACAACTAATGGGTATTGCTAAGGTTGGTGCACAAGGGCAGCCCTTTGATGAACGAGTACTAGAACGCATTGCCGCACTGAAGCTACGTCACCCGAGACTCTCTATTACTATTGACGGAAGTGTAAACAAAGACACTATTAAAAAATTAGCAGCAGCCGGAGCCGACCGCTTTATTTGTGGCTCAGCCATTGTCGGTGCAGAAAATCCCTACGAGGCACATCAAGTCCTACAAGCACTAACGAAGTAGAGTGGGTACAACTCACACGTTTTACCTACCAGCCCCAACTGCGGACTGGTATACTAAAGCAGTTCTATGCATTATCTAACATCAAAAGAAGTACAGTCTTTAGAATTAAAGGCTAACCAAATTCGCCAGAGTATTATTGAAATGCTGGTAGCTGCCGGTAGTGGTCACACGGCTGGCCCGCTCGGAATGGCTGATATTTTTTCACTCTTGTATTTTAAGGTGATGCAGCACGACCCTAAAAATCCACTCTGGTCAGAGCGTGATCGATTGGTCCTTTCCAATGGACACATTTGTCCGGTCTTGTATGCAACCCTAGCGCATGCGGGATATTTTCCGCTAGAAGAATTAGTAACACTCCGTAAATTTGGGTCACGTCTTCAGGGGCATCCGCACCGTACTGCACTGCCGGGTATTGAGACAAGTTCGGGACCGCTCGGGTCGGGACTTTCACAAGCGATTGGCATGGCCCTCGCAGAACGTATCGATAATCCGTATTCTTCAAAATACGTCTACTGTATTACAGGCGACGGAGAACTGAACGAAGGACAGGTCTGGGAAGCGGCCTTGCTGGCTGGTAAAGAAAAACTCCATAACCTGATTGTAATTGTGGACCGCAACGGTATCCAGATTGATGGGTATACCAAAGACGTAATGCCACTTGAGCCACTGGCCGAAAAATTTGAAGCTTTTAATTTTGATGTGCAGGAAGTAGATGGTCACAATATTCGCGCCGTAAATGACGCTATCGGCAAAGCACAGGCAGTGTACGGGCAGCCGTCACTAATTATTGCCCACACCATCGCTTCGAAAGGAGTTGATGTCTTTGAGCGCGATTTTAGGTGGCATGGTAACCCTCCAGGCAAAGGTCCAGAAGATCGAGTACCAAAGGATAAGCAGGCAGAAGTAGCTCTCGCTAAGCTGCGTACACTCGCTGGTTTAATCGCTAAAGAAGATATTTCTTAAGATTCCTGAAAATGGCAAACTTCTACGTTATTCACCAAGAAATATCACTCAACATATCCCGGCATATGCCTCGTGAATATTTCCTTCGCATGCCTCGAATTTTATCCATTTTCAGAAATCTTAAATCTCCAATGGCAAACTTCTTCGTTAATAAATTTATGTAAAATGCTAGCAAAACACCTCGACAAAAAATACGACACACCAGAGATGGACAAACAACCAAGCCGTAATGGGTATGGGGAAGGATTGGTTGAAGCTGCCAAGCGTGATACACGGATTGTGGCGCTAGCAGCTGACCTGACTGAATCGACTCGCACCTTGCCGTTTGCGGAAGCTTTTCCTGATCGTTTTGTCCAGGTGGGTATTACTGAACAAAGCATGGCCTCAGTCGCTTCAGGAATGGCAGCGATGGGGAAGGTGCCATTCATTGCTTCGTATGCGATGTTTTCGCCGGGGCGTAATTGGGAGCAGATTCGTACCACGATTGCGTACAATCAAAGTAACGTAAAAATTATCGGCGCTCACGCCGGAGTATCAGTGGGTCCAGATGGTGCTACGCACCAAGCGATTGAAGATATTGCGCTGATGCGCGTGATTCCTAATATGGTTGTGATTGCACCAGCTGACGTACATGAAGCACGGAAAGCTACTCTGGCAGCTGCCAAGTATGAAGGCCCGGTCTATATCCGTGTTGGTCGTAGTAATACACCAATAGTAACTACAGCAGAATCACCGTTTGAAATCGGGAAAGCAGTGGTAATGTACGAGCGTACCGAAGCACTCAGTGCCGATGTAGCTATTGTGGTCACTGGGACACTCTTGTTTAATGCTCTGAAGGCCGCACAAGCCCTTGAGGCGCGTGGAATCGGCACTACGGTCCTCCATATGCCAACAGTAAAGCCGCTCGACACAGAGGCGCTCCTACGCGTGGCGCGAGAATACAAAGGAATGGTGACTGTCGAAGAACACCAACGGGTGGGTGGATTAGGGGGTGCCGTGGCAGAGTATCTCTCTGAAGTACATCCAACTAAGATTAGGCGCGTTGGTGTTGATGATGTGTTTGGACAATCAGGTGAACCAGATGAACTAGTAGAACACTACGGCATGGGAGTAGAAGGAATTGTTCGTGCCGCGGAATTGGTGCAGGGGTAGACGCGAGAATATTTTATACAAAAAACCGCCGACAGAATGTCGGCGGCTTTTTGTATATGACAACCTTACTCTTAGTCAATCTTGGTAGCTTGGTATTCGACCGGACGGTTTTCTAAGTGGGCTTGGAGCTCTGCTACAGTCAGTAATCCTTCTTGAGCGCCGACGTACTGAACAACGGACATGGAATTTACTGGTCCCCACGTGAGGGCTTCGGCTGGACTTTTACCCAGGGCAATCGCAGTCGTAAAGGTAGAGGCGAAGGAATCACCAGCACCAGTACGGTCCATAGGTGGTTTTGGATCTGGGTACATGGGCATGTGCCAGGCTTGGTCATCTTCATCGACTACATACGCACCGTGTGGGCCGTCGGTAATGACCGGTAAGCGTGGCCCGAGTTCTTTGAAGCGGCGGAGGAGGGTAGGGACGTGCTGTTCGGTCGTGGCGAGTATTTCTTGGGCTTCTTCTAGATTGCAGAAGAAGATGTCAGTGACTTGGTAGACTGCTTTGAGTGCTTCATAGCCGAGTTTAATTTGGAAAGTTCCAGGCTGGAACACTAGCTTACTGCCGTGTTCTTTGACGTAGTTGGCAATCTCAAAGTGGAAGGGGAGACCGTGTTCACCAATGGAAGAAAAGTAGAGATATCGTGGTGGAACTGCAAAATCAGGAAGAATGTACGGGAATTTTTCGTGCTTAATCAAGATGGTGCGTTCTGGTCCGTAGCGTAAGACGTAGTGGTAGTTGGTAAACTTACCTTCATGCAACTTTACGTAATCGGTATGGATACCTTCATGACGCAAAGTCTCCAGGCAGTCTTTGCCGTTACGGTCTTGTCCGAGGTTTGTGACTAGTGCCGTCTTTAGTCCGAGGCGATGTGCTGAGACGGCGGCGTTTGGCGAGTTGCCGACAGCATTGATTACGACTACTTCATCATAGGGTAGTTTTTGGCCAAACGGCATGTGTAATGTCTGGCGCCCAGTGTCCATATCCTGGCTTACGTCAGCAGCTTCTTTATTAAGTTCGATAAACGCGTCTATGACAATGTCTCCTATTGCCACGAAATCATATTGTTCTGACATACTTGTAGATTGTATCACTATGCTCAAGGAAACGGCCGCTAGCGTGGGGAGTGGCGTCTCTGTCTCTCGGTGGTATACTATAGTTCTATGACAGTAATATTACCCGTTCAAGCAAAGGCCAAGTTAGTTAAAAGTAGTCTGAATTCAGCAGTGCAAATTGCTGGTGTTGTGTACGGTCCAAAGTTCCCATCTACTTCTATCGTAGTAGATCGCAAAGAATTCGAAAAAACTTTTAAGAGCGCCGGAGAGTCAACTGTGATTGAACTCTCGGGACTTGATACGCCAGTTGATGTATTGATTAAGGGTGTGGTATTTGCACCAATCAAGGGTGGTATCGTCCATGTCGACTTTTATGCACTAGAAAAAGGGAAGGAGATTACCACTAGAGTACCTCTACACTTTGTGAATGAGTCACCGGCTGCAGAGCTCGGTGCGGTTATTGACAAGGTGCTTCATGAAGTAGAAGTTGTCTGTAAGCCAAATAATCTACCAGCACATATTGAAGTTGATTTAGGTCTACTAGTGCAAGCGGAAGATAAGATTCATATTTCGGATATAGTTTGTCCAAAGGGAGTAGTGATTACTCAAGATCTGCACGACGTAGTAGCGATTGCAAAGGCGGTCGAGGAAGAAGTTACTGAAGAAAGTTTGGTAGCTGCAGCTGATGTACCAGAAGAAAAGAAAGAGAAGGCTGAAAAAGGTGCATAATTTTACTACGATATACAAAACACTCGATCGCACAGTCGAGTGTTTTTGTTTGTTTAGAAAATAATTTGCTATACTACAGGACATCTATGAAAAAAGTTTTACTGGCTAGTTTTTTTGTGCTCACACTCACAGCCTCGCCTTATGTGGTGTTGGCAGAAACAGAAGCTGAACGACGGACCCGACTTGAGGCTGAGCTTCAGGTTGTGGAGCGACAGATCCTCACCCAGAGTCGTTTGGTAGAAGATAAGCAGCTTGAACGTCGTTCCTTAGAGCGTGACATCTCGTTGATTGAGGGAGAGATCAAACAAGTGCAACTCGGTATTCATGCTCGTTCGGTAGCTATTACTCAGCTGAGTGACCAGATTGGTGAGAAGGCCGTGGTCCTCTCTATCCTCCAAGCAAAGTCCAAGAAGCAGCGTGAGTCGTTGGCCGACCTGGTTAGAAAATCGTCGCTCATGGAAGACTACTCCTTGGTAGAAGTGTTGCTAAGTAAAAAAAGTTTCTCAGAGTTTTTTACCGACATTGCCACGTTTAACTCGCTCAAGTCTTCACTGAATGAATCGCTCGAAATCCTTCGTTCTATCGAGAGCGATACATTTACCCAAAAAGAGCTACTTGCTTCAAAACAAGAGACTGAGGCGGAGATGAAGCGTATCCAGGAGTTACAAAAAAAAGAAATCGAAAGTAAGGAAAGACAAAAAGAACAAATTTTGACAGTAACTAAGGGAGAAGAAAAAGCCTACCAGCAACTTCTTGAGTCACAACAAAAAACTGCAGCGCAGCTACGTAATGCTCTCTTTCAGCTACTCGGTGGGGGAGGTGGTATCGCCTTCCCACAAGCGGTCGAACTAGCTAAGTATGCTGAGCGACAGACGGGAGTTGAGGCTGGTATGGTACTCGCTATTTTGGAGCAAGAGACAAATCTCGGTTCTAATCTTGGCAGTTGTGTATACAACGACCTGCGTGGTGGTAAGACAGTAATGCATCCTGATCGTGATGCGCCAATCTTTGTCGCTATTTCAACTGTGCTTGGATTTGATCCGCGCACAAAACAAGTTTCTTGTCCGATTGTTTCAAATGGGGAGCGGTATGGTTGGGGTGGAGCAATGGGGCCTTCACAGTTTATTCCTTCCACCTGGGCGGTCTACGGCGGTATTGTTAATAATGGTAGCGGTTGGGTATACAGTCAGTCTGACGATGCTATCCGTCGCATCAATGGTGGTTCTTCAGCTGCTAACCCATTTAATAATCAGGACGCCTTCTTAGCTACGGCGTTGCTACTGCGAGATAACGGTGCTAATGGCACCTATGCTGGTAATCGTCTAGCGGCGCTACGATACTATGCTGGCTGGGGCGGTGCCAATAACCCAGCAAACGCTTTTTATGGTGATCAGGTAATGAATCGTAAGAGTCGTCTTGATTCCGAAATGCAGATTTTGGGTGGATCATAGGAGTGATTCCTTATTCCTCCTTTGGCCGTACATCTTTCTATTTACGGAGGGTGGAAGCTGGGGGGTGATGTATGAAGTAAGTAGGTAATTGTGGGACTGATGGCAATATGATAAGAAATGGGTTGCTAAAATATCTATATTTGGTATAGTGCTCTGCACATATGAAAGCCGATATTCATCCAAAAAATTATAGACTCGTAATCTTCAAGGACAATTCCAGTGGTGAGCGTTTTCTCGTTGGTTCAACCATCGAAACTACCGCAACTGATAAGTGGACTGATGGTGTCGAGTATCCAGTTTCAAATGTGGACGTTTCTAGTGCCTCACATCCTTTCTATACCGGACAGGAAAAGGTTATGGATACTGCAGGTCGCGTCGAGCGCTTTAAGGCTCGCGCTTCTCAAGCTACAGCGCGACGGAAGAAGTAAACATAAAGACCGCCTTACCATATAGGGAGGCGGTCTTTTGCGTATACGGGTGTACACTATTACATATTATGGAATACAACGAGGAAGAACTTCAGTCTTTTAGAGACAATCACAAAACGCAATTTACGGCGAGTCAGTTTGATGATATTGCCAAGAAACTCGAGGCTGCTAAGCAGATGGCTCTTGATGAACCAGAAATGGCAGAACTGGCAGCTGAAGAAGTAACTATGCTTGAAGCGCAACAAAAAGCCCTCTATGAAGAACTGCAACGAATTGCGGCGGTGACGAAAGTTGATGATGAAAAGCCGTATGGGGTTGTCCTTGAAGTACGAGCTGGAGCTGGTGGAGATGAGGCAGCATTGTTTGCTGAAGAACTAGCCCAGATGTATTTACAGTATGCCGCACTGCAAGGTTGGTCATGTGCAACTGAGGGTGAGTCACGGAGCTCGTCTGGTGGTTATAAGGAAGCGGTATTTGAAATCATTAGTCCAAAGGTGTACGAGGATTTGCGTTTTGAGACTGGTGTACACCGCGTACAAAGAATTCCAGTCACTGAAAAAGCGGGACGGATTCATACCTCAACGGCTTCCGTGGCGATTTTGCCACTACGTCGAAAACCTTCTATTGAAATTAGTCCAAGTGATATTGAGATGGAATTTTCCCGTTCGGGTGGGGCTGGGGGACAAAACGTCAACAAAGTAGAAACTGCTGTGCGCTTGGTTCATAAGCCAACTGGGATTGAGGTCCGTAGTCAGACCGAGCGTTCTCAGCTCAAAAATCGTGAAAAGGCCATGAGTATTCTCGTGGCTAAGCTTGAGGCGGCACATGAAGAAGATGAGGCTAAAAAACACGCTTCGGTCCGCAAAGACCAGATTGGTACTGGTGATCGCTCCGAAAAAATCCGTACATACAATTTCCCGCAAAATCGTATTACTGACCATCGCATTAAAGTATCTTGGCACAATATCGAGGGTGTGATGAGTGGACAGTTGGAAGGGGTTATTCTAGAGCTACGAAAGGCGGCCGCTGGTGAAGAGACGGTAGTTGCGTAGGGTTTTTTTATATGATAAGCTCTCGAGGCTTAAGCGCAGTGCGCTTTTTTGCTTAGTATTAATTATGTCAACACAAACTAACAATCAATCACTCATCGAGCGCCTTTTTGGTGCAGGTGCACACTTCGGTTTTAAAAAGAGCCGTCGTCATCCAAGCGTTGCCCCATTTTTGTTCGGAACAAAAGAAGGGAACGATATTTTTAATCTAGAACAAACCACCGAGCTTATTAATGACGCAAAGACCATTCTCAAAGAAGCTGCAATGAACGGTAAAACTGTTCTCTTTGTTGGTACCAAGAGCGAGGTGACGGAAACTGTGATGGCAACTGCCGTGAAGGTAGAAATGCCATATGTTGTTAATCGATGGATTGGGGGAATGATTACCAATCTTACTGAAATTCGTAAGCGTATCCACCGCATGGAAGAATTGGTGCGTGAACAAGAATCAGGTGAACTCGAACGTAAGTACACAAAGAAAGAACGTCTACTTCTTTCACGTGAACTCACCAAGCTCAATCACAACTTCTTCGGTATTAGTAAGATTACTAAAGTCCCAGACTTCATCGTGGTTGTTGACCCACGTCATGATGCAATTGCTATCAAAGAAGCCCAGCAGCTCCGTATTCCTGTTATCGGTATTATGAGTTCAGACTGTGATGTCTCACAGGTAACCCACCCAGTCTTGGTTAATGATGCACTACAAGGCAGTGTGAAGTTGGTCCTCGATGAATTGGCTGCAGCTATTGCTGAAGGCAAGGCTGCATACACCCCAAAGCCAGTTGCTCCTCGTACTGAAATTCGCCCTCGTTTCGTTCGCTCATCATAATCCTTAACCTAGTAAGTGAATCTTAGTTCATTTACTTTGTCGTTGTTCTATCTATAAACCCACCTAATATCATTAACTATGGAAATCACTTCAGCTCAATTAAAAGAACTCCGTGATAAGACTGGTATCTCTGTCATGCAGTGCAAACGTGCACTTGAAGAGGCTGGTGGTGATATGGAGAAGGCGGTTATTATTCTCAAGAAAAAGCGTAGTGAAGCAGCTGACAAAAAGTCTGATCGTGAACTCGGTGCTGGTGCTGTTGGTTCTTACGTGCATAACACCAATGAAGTAGCTTCTATGGTGTTGTTGGCGTGCGAGACAGATTTCGTATCAAAGAATGAAGAGTTCGTAGCGCTCGCTCGTGCCGTGGCTATGCAGGTAGCTGCTACTAATCCAACTTTTGTTAGTAAGGATCAAGTACCAGCAGAGACACTTAAGAAGGCTGAG
Organism: uncultured bacterium; assembly: GCA_903839715.1. GTDB lineage: Bacteria > Patescibacteriota > Minisyncoccia > Phycocordibacterales > UBA918 > OLB19. The sequence goes on along the minus strand of CAIMDH010000143.1, from coordinate 748 downwards.
GAGGTTTTTGCGGGAGAAGTAGCGGGGAAGTCAGCTGAAATGCAGGCTAAAATTTTAGAAGGGAAAATGGCTGCCTACTTCAAGGAGCAGATTTTGATGGAGCAGGATTTTATAAAGAATCCTGAAACTACAATCGCTGAAATGATTTCGGGCGCCGTCCAAAAGTTTGGCGAAAATGTCTCTATTGCACAAATCTCAAGAATTTCAGTAAAGTAACATAGTATATGCTCAGTGCTGGATATCTATTTCTGCTCTGCGCGCTATCCTTTGTTTTTTTAGCTTGGCTATTTTCCTATGAGGCTGCAAGGGGAAAACGAGTCTTTCTTCCTCGTTTGCGATTAAAAATCGATAGTCTCTTTGACATAATCACTTTAGCATTAGCAATCAAGTTGAAATATTTGGGACGCTATATTATCAAGCTTTCGTGGTATTACGGTATTCATAAAATTTTACGCCTGGTACTAGCGGTGCTAGTGAAGACGTACGATTTTTTTGAAGAGTTTTTCATCAGTAATCGGCAGCGGGCCAGGACGATTAAGTTAGAGAAGCGTTCTCTTCAATCTGATGGGCACTTAGGACAAGTAGCAGAACATAAGGCTTCTACAGCTTTGACCGAATCACAAAAAAAGCGACTTCTGCAGAAGAAGTTGGAGCGCGGATAAACAGGGTTGCGAAATTTCTGAAAACCGGCATAATAGCAGGCACCAAGGAAGCAGAGTATTGCCATCTTAGCTCAGTTGGTAGAGTT
>CAIMDH010000142.1 GCA_903839715.1 uncultured bacterium | reverse complement strand
AGTTTTGCATCGTAACATGATACACCTTGAAAGGATCGCCTCAAGGCGAGGGTGTTTCTCCCAAAGGGGGACATAAAAAAATGGTTCTTATGTATTTATTACAAGACCAAATGGCACGACCAACCATACATGTAAAGAAGATAACTTTTGCATAACGTATGATAAGCTGTGTATATAACCTTCCTATAACTACAGTTTTGGCATCAAATTATGTACAAAAGTAGTATACTAATTCTCACTTATACCCATGACATCTAAAAACACCCATACCCATCCACACCCCAATTTCACTTACCCACAGGAAATAGATAGGGGAGTGTTAACTACTAAGGTTGTTTAAAGGTACAAAATACAACATATATTTAAGATATGCACACTTCCACACCCCTAATAGTAGATAGTAATATAGTTTTTATATGGAAATAATAGTCCCTTACCCACAACTTGTTAAAGCACTCGAGCTGATTACAAAAATCAGCACCAAACACGTCACTTTACCGGTTTTACAATGTGCGTTGATTGAAGTTACTGCAGACAAAATTACTTTTAAGGCTACAAACCTTGAATTGAGTATTGAGGTAGTAGTACCTGGAAGAATTACCGAAACGGGGACAATTGCCATTCCTGCCACTACCTTTCTTCAGAGTATTCAATATATAAACCAAACCGACATCACACTCCGGGTTGAAGATACTGTATTGCTAATTGAATCAAACCAAACTAACACTTCAATTAAATCAATTCCTGCTGATGAGTTTCCAAATATTCATCATCTAGAAGGGGCAGGGGTGGTGCTAAATCGTTCGCTCTTTGCATTAGGGATACGAACTACCGCCTTTGCTGCTTCACAGTCTTCAATTAAGCCAGAGTTGGGTAGTGTTTTTATTCAACAAAAGAAAGAACACTCTCTTACTTTTGTTTCTACCGACTCCTTTCGTTTGATGGAAAAGACTGTGCCACAAAAAGGGGTGATACTCGATCATTCGTTTTTAGTACCACAAAAGAATGCGATAGAATTGGCGCGTATTTGTGATTTACTAGGATCTGACCCTACTCTTGTGGTAACTGAAAACCAGTGTGCATTAAACTTCTCTACTGAAGGTGTCTATATCACCTCACGGTTAGTCTCAGGTTCTTTTCCTGACTATGAGCAAATTATTCCCAAAGAATACGTTACAAAGGCTACTGTACTTAAAAACGATCTCCAGAATGCCTTTAAAAAAACTTCTGTATTCTTAAATAAGTTTTTACAAGTATCACTCACTCTTACAGAAAAGAGTGTCACTATATCGTCACAAAATAATGAAGTAGGGCACATTACTGACACTATTGGTGCTGTAGTGGCGGGGGAAGAACTTTCACTAAATTTTAACCAACAATACGTTATTGAGCCACTGTCACATATTACTGATGAAAGTTTGATTCTTAATTTTGCTGGTATTGGAAGACCGCTTGTTATTACCGGAGCTACTGATATTTCCTTACGGTATCTCGTGATGCCGATGAATCGCTAGATATGTTAAAGCGTCGGGGGGAAATTGTCCCAGTACGAGATTTGTTTGAGAAGTATCGTAAAACGCTCCAAGCACCGCAAAAAACGGTTGAGTTAGAAGCAATTCGTGTAATCGGTGAGTTGGTGCATATTACCTTAAAAGAGCATCAGGTTGCCTACACTCCTAGCTCGCGTGTTTTAGCTATTAATGCCCCAAGTATTTTAAAACAGGAAGTAGCACTAAGACGTGACGTTGTACTAGCTGAATTGAAGCTACGCCTAGGGGCTAAAAATGCCCCTCAGACTCTTTTTTAGGGTTATTCTATAGTCTGTGTACTTCCAGTACTTTCTACAGTTGTAGTGCTTAGTTTATAGGTTTGATTTTTCCAGGTCTGCACGGCATATTCCCAGTTTTCATATTGTGGATCATTGGCAGGATTTTGTGGATTAGGACCAAGAGGATCTCTTTTGTCTACATAGTATAGAATCGAGTGGATATTTTGATAAACGGCAGAAATATCAATCTGTTGATTTTCTTGTAGTAGTGAAAAGAGATTAGAAGTATCAATGTATTCACCACGGAGAATTGGTTTAATACCAACGCGATTAATTTCTGGTTGACTGAAAGTTTCTTCTGGTAGTTTTGCTAGAGCTATGTCCATAAATTCACGCCACATCGGAGTCACAATTAATCCAGATAAACCACCACCCATTGGAGTGTTGTCGTTGTTACCAACCCAGGCGCCAACACTGATGTTAGGAGCGTATCCCATTAACCAGGCGTCGCGAAGGCTATTTGTACTACCAGTCTTAGAAGCTACTGATTTTCCAGGGAAATTAACAAGTGAATTAGATCCCCAGAGTGGAGTACGAGCTACATTATCAGAAAGAATATCACTTATCATCAAGGTGGCATTTTTATCTACAACTCGCTTTGTTTGTACTTGGTTTTCTTCAATAATATTTCCACGAGTATCTTCGATACGAAGAATACTTCTTGGTTCAGCGCGCACTCCTTCGTTTGCAAAGACGCCATAAGCGTAGGTCATATCAAGAAGTTTTACTTCACCACCACCAAGTACAAGAGTGAGTCCGTACCGGTCAGGATCATTTAAGGTGGTGATACCCATATCAGCTGCAAGTTTAAGAGAATCTTTTACTCCCGCCAAGTAGAGGGTTTTTACAGCTGGAATATTTAGTGATTGAGCGAGGGCATTACGGAGATTAATGGGACCGATAAATTTATTATTGTAGTTGTTTGGTGAATAACATGGAGATTCAGAGCTAGTACTATCAGCTGGACAAGAAGGAGAGAACTGAGTGCGTACATCAAAGACAATAGTGTCTGGTAAATAACCTTTAGAAAAAGCTGTAGCGTAGATAAAGGGTTTAATTGATGAACCAGGCTGGCGTTCTGCTAGGGTGATGTTGAAATTACCATCAATTTCTTCACTGAAGTAATCTCTGGAACCAACCATAACCAGAAGGTCACCGGTTTTAGGGTCGGTTGCAATTAGACCTGCATTATCAGCTTTGAAACGTTCAACATTAATAGCACCTTTTTCTGCGACAATCCGCTCCGCTTCTTTTTGTAGTTCCCAATCAAGGGTGGTAATGACTCTAAGACCACGCTCCGAAAGTGCTTCCTCTCCATATTTTTCGGCTAGATATTCACGAACAAACATTACAAAGTGTGGAGCGCGAATACCAGTAACTGCCTGTGGTTGAAATTCTGCATTTTCAGCTAGAGCAGCATCATGTTCTTCTTGGGAAATAAAACCATTTACTAACATTCGCTCAAGCACTAAGTGCTGTCGTTTAGTTAAATCTTCCATATGTGTGCCATATGGTGAAAGGTAGGTAGGGGATTGAGGAAGAGAGGCTAGGTAGGTTGCTTCCGCTAAAGTAACATCGGCAGCACTTTTACCAAAAAACGCTTGAGCAGCTTCTTCAACTCCGTAAATAGTACCGCCATAAGGTGATTCGTTAAGATAAATAGAAAGAATTTCATCTTTAGAATAAATACGTTCAAGCTTGATAGAAAGAATCCACTCTTTTACTTTTCTGGTGACAGTTTTTTCACGCTGCAGAACAGAGTTTTTAATTACTTGTTGGGTGATGGTTGAACCACCTTGACCACCAAGAAGATTTCCTTGGGTGAAGTTGGTGTAGATAGCACGGATAATAGCTTTTATTTCTATGCCATGGTGGTTATAAAATTGGTCGTCTTCAATAGCAATTGTGGCATTTTTGAGGTGTCTGGAAATATTTTCAAAAGGTACAATTGTCCGACGTACGTCTTGGTGAAGGTCGTAAAGTAAAATTTCACCGGTACGATCATAGATTTTAGTTGATTGTAGTACACGACGCTCCTCAAAAGAAGAAAGATCAGGTATTTCTAGGGTGGAAACCCAAAACAACAAACCGGCAGATGTCACAATACCAACTGCAAACAAAAAAATGAGAGAGTCGATGAAAATTTCTTTAAAATGTGCCTTCAACCAAGTTTTTTTTATCATAAGTAATGTTATATACAGCCAATAGTACCACGAATTTTATAGACAACTTACTATAAATGTGTGGCGAATTTAAGTAGTAGTATATGAGTGAAAATTTTTTAAAAACTT
>CAIMDH010000141.1 GCA_903839715.1 uncultured bacterium | reverse complement strand
ATTCACGGGTTTTAACCCGAGAAACGAAACTACCGGCTTGAAGCCGGTAGTAGTTCATATATACTACTATTCATGGTGGATATCGACACTCTCGTCTCTACAATACACAATTCACAAAAGACACTATTTATTTTATGTGGGTTTCCATATGCTGGTAAGTCGTACATCGTGAATAAATTAAAATCAAAAACCGACATTGAAGTAGTCAGTATTGATGACATTTTTAAAACCAAAGGATTTGATTGGGATTCTAATATATTACCTAGTTCAAATGAATGGCAGCATATTTTTGATGAGTCGTATGAAAAAATAAAAATTGCTTTAGATAAAGGTAAGAATGTACTCCACGATTCAACCAATCAAACAATAGTTAGCAGAGATACACTACGTAAGGTAGCTGCTTCGGCTGATGCTGACAGTCGGATCCTTCATATTAAAACTCCAATTGAAACAGTATGGAAACGTTGGGAGGATAATCAAAAACACCAAACCAGATCAGTGATTAGCAGGGAACTGGTCCAATCGACTATTGATATATTTGAAGAACCATCTAAAAGTGAGAATATACTCACGGTAGAAAACTAACCTACTTTAGTAAAAAAGTGTGTCTCAGCATTTCTTCAGCGCGAATCTGAAAGAGAGTTGGATCGAGATGATATTTTTCTGCTAGTACGATAAGCTTTGTTATCTTCCGAGGATTTCGTACTTCAGAAATATTGAGATTCTTATCAAACTGGTGTCCGAGCTTTCTAAAGAAACGCCAGCGCAGTGTATATTTGGGTATCATATACACAATACCAAGATAAAACTGCCACTTTGAAAGTGGGAATTTTATGTTCTTATGTCCTGACCAATTCGCCCGCGTATAGGTATACGCCACATCTGAAAGCTCACTCCAGCTATCAATAACTCCTGAAGCTTCGTTATACTCAGTAAGTTCGTCAGTCATGTCTTGTGTATGCCAAACTTCATCATACCTAGGCATGTTGAGGATAGTGTGCCAGCGATGAATTATGTTCATATGATTTTATTCAATTGTATCAAAATTATAAATAGTTGTAACAGAGTGAGACGTCAGCAACGAACATTACGCCACAAGCCTCACCGTTCTGATACCCTTTTGCTTTGAACTCTCGTTAATTATTATTTATACATCTAGGTTTGACTACTTAAGTAGAGAGTACGTCTCAATATCCATTAAAACCCCATCCTTAGTAAAGATATTTTTTAATTCTCCAGCTTTTTCAAAGCCTAGCTTTTTATAAAATTCAATTGCTACCTTATTATCCTTGGCAACATCAAGAAAGATATTTCTAATTTTAGGATTCTGACTCAGCGCCTCGATTACTCTTGTCAGCAGCTCTGTTCCAACTCCTTGACCTCTTTTATCAAGCAATACTGCGATAGCATTAATTTTGGCCCCGCTATTAAAGTTTACTGATTCACTTTTGTATATAATCTAACAATAGGCGATTGGGGTAGCTTCTTCATAGGTAATAAAGTGCAGCAAGTCTTTATTTTGTAGAATCTTTTTTAAAACCTCAAAATCTGTTACTTCTCTTGATGCCGTATAATCTTCTTTAGCATAAGAGTTTATAAATAGTTGAAGGATAGATTCCAGTTCTGAATCGGATAATTTGTTGTAGTCTAATTCTAATATTGTCATAATATCTATAAAATAAATTAGCTATTTTAATTCATTAAGAAGTTTTGTCGATCCACTTTCTTTAAATTCCGCTAATGCAGCCTTTAGGTGAATTACTGAATAGCAACCAACACCAACTTCTTCTTGAGTGTTTGCTGTTAGAGATAGTTCAATCAAAAAATCACTAATGATACCCTCGGGTGCTTCTAGAGCTATGAGCAGTTCAGCTAAATCAGCGCTCTTACCCTTACGTTCAATAATAGCTAAAGAATTTTCAAGAAGTGAAATATAAAAATCATTATTCATCAGTAAATTGTATCACTAATTTCTAATGGTATACTTGCATTCATATGCTTAAAATTACCACCAGCAAGAAGTCATTGGCCGAGCTACCCGCTAAGTATTGTCGCTTTGTACTCACAGAAGAAGCGCCATCAGTTCATCGCTTTGTTGAGACTGTGTCTGGCGTGACTGAGTACCGGATGGGAGCAGGGAAGTGGGCGACAGTAGATGCGCGGGTATTTCGTACACTTGTACGTAGTATCGTGCAAGCAGCTAAAAGTCATCAGATTGAAGCGTTGGCCATTGATATCTCACAACTCAATTTCCCAAAGCTTGAGCAATACAGTGAAGCTTGGCTCTACTCGACTCTAGCAGAAAATCTCCTTCTGGCTGATTATGAATTTATCACCTTCAAAACCAAAAAAGAAAGTAAGAAAAAGCTTAGTGAAATTGTATTCGTAGGCAGTCTAAGTAAAGAAGCTGAGTCTGGTCTCAAGCGTGGGCAAGTAGTCGGGCAATACACCAACGAAGCACGCAATATTGCCAATACACCCGGTGGCCACATGACCCCTACAGCGCTTGGAAATGCGGCAAAAGACCTTATGAAGGGTCTTAAGGTTACAACCACAGTCTTGGGTGAAAAAGAGCTCAAAAAGCTCAAAATGGGCGCATTGCTCGCTGTCGGACAAGGAACCAAAAGTGAGACGAAGTTCATCATTGCGGAATACTGGGGGGCAGGGAAGCCGGTAGGTAAGACAGTGAAAGGTAAGGAGCCGATTGTACTCATTGGTAAGGGAGTAACCTACGACACTGGAGGACTCAATGTTAAGCCAAGTGGTTCTATGCACGACATGCACCTTGATATGTCCGGCGGATCTTCTGTCCTTGCCGCTATCGCTATCGCCGCCAAACTTGGTCTGAAGAAAAATATTGTCGTACTCGTACCTTCTGCCGAAAATGCTATCTCGGATGATGCGATGCGTGCTGGCGATATCGTTACATCGATGAGTGGCAAGACAGTCGAAGTCCTCCATACCGACGCAGAAGGCCGCATGATTCTTGCTGATGCTCTTACATACAGTGAACGCTATAGTCCAAAAGTTATTCTTGATGTAGCAACACTCACTGGCGCCGCACTGTCAGCACTCGGACAGTTCGCAAGCGCCATCATGACCAAAGACGAAGCTCTTAGTCAGACCCTCACTAAGCTCGGTGAAGTCAGTGGCGACCTCGTCTGGCCATTACCACTTTGGGATGAGTATAAGGCGAGCCTTAAGAGTCACCGCGCAGATGTGAGTAACATAGCCACCAACTTCTCACGTTTTGGCGGCTGTATTGAAGGCGGTACATTCTTGTCATTCTTCGTACCAAAAAATGTTTCTTGGGCTCATATCGACATGGCGCCACGCATGGATAGTATCCCTAGCGATAAGCTTGCTAAAGGTTCAACCGGGGAACCAATCCGCCTCTTAGTAGCTTTCTTGGAGCAGGCGTAGTTCTGCAAAATTGGCAACAAAGCCCAGTACCTTCGGCACTGGGCTTTATTACAAATTACCTAAAATACACCATGCTATGATAGGTGAGTATGCCGCCGCGCACTATTAGTGATTTTTCTGTAAAGACTGAGGTGTTTGAGGGTCCACTCGAACTTCTCCTTGATCTCGTCGAACGACGGAAGCTTTTGATAAATGACATTTCGCTAGCGTCAGTTACCGATGAGTACATGCGTCACGTCAGTGAGATGCAAGAAATGTCACTCCCAAACACCGCGCAGTTTATCGCCCTGGCCGCTACACTCCTGCTGGTAAAATCAAAATCACTACTACCGGTCCTCGAACTCACGGCGGAAGAGGAAATTACCATTGATGATTTGGAAGAACGGTTGCGCAAGTACCAGATTATTCGCGACGCTGCCGTAACACTGCAAATGCTTTTTGGGAAAGCCACTCTCTATACACCACAATTTTCTCCGCCGCCAACACCAATCTTTGCACCAGACTCACTCTGTACTCTCACAAATCTACATGAGGCCATTATTGGTGTTTTGGCTGATCTACCCAAAAAAGAAGATCATGTTAAAGCACAAATTAAAGTTACAATTTCACTAGAAGAGATGATGCAGAAGCTGCAAAATCGTATTTCCCAAAACCTGCAAGTGCGTTTTTCTGAATTACACGCCGGTGAGACCGAGCGTAAGGTTGTTATTGTGGGGTTTTTGGCAATTCTTGAGCTATTTAAGCAAGGTAATCTACTTGTCCGCCAAGGAGAACGGTACGCTGACATTGAAATAGAGCTCGAACGAGGCCAAACTCCGACCTATTATTAAACCGGGTACTACGTGTAAACGAGCCCTATATTGTGTGATAGAATGCTTATATGCCTATTGATGTACTCGTAGAAGGACTGCTTTTTTATAAGTCTGCTCCTCAAAAAAAACAGACAGTTATGAAGCTGTTTGGTATTACTGATACTGAGCTCGCAGCAGCTATTGCAACGCTACAAAGCCGCCTACTCACTGGTGCTACTCGTCTGATTGAAACCACCGAAGACATCCAACTGGTCGCCTGTCCCGAGCTAGCACCCATCATTGAAAGTCTACGTAAAAATGAATTAAAGGCTGATATTGGCAAAGCCGGAGCTGAGACTCTAGCAATAGTCCTCTACCAAGAACCAATTTCTCGAGCAGAAATTGACCGTATTCGTGGTGTTAATTCATCATTCATCCTCCGCAATCTTTTAATTCGTGGGCTAATCGAACGCAACCACAACAAAAACCGCACAGGATATGTTTTTTCTATCAGTCCTGCGTTACTGGCACAACTCGGCGTAACCACCAAGAGCCAATTACCTGACTTTTCAGCTGTAGCTACTGCTCTTGAACAATTTAATATCACCACTCTACCCGAAGTAGATACCACCATATGAACGAAGATGAACACTTTATAATCGACACTAACGACGAGCAACTACCTGACAAGGATTTGCCGAGCTCAGACAGCCGTTTTCCGGTACGACGCCAACTACTCATTATTGGAGTATTTATGTTTTTGCTTTTTGCTGGTTTTACCATTCCCAAAACCCTAGCCCTTTTTCAAAACAACGCTCCCGATACTGACATTTTGGCCAGCACTAATCTTGCTGTAGATACCGCAGAGTATAGCCCTAAAAAAATTACTGATGTAAACATCTATGCTGATGCGGCATTTGTGTGGGATGTCGTTGGTCAGCGCGCCCTCTACCAAAAAAACGCTGACGAGGCATTGCCGCTGGCTTCAATCACTAAATTAATGACCGCACTCGTAGCGTATGAACTAGTAGAAGATGATACGCCGGTTACTATTTCGAAAACAGCTGCCGCACAACAAAGTGGTGGCAGCTTGACGGAAGGTGAGGTATTTGAAGTTAAGGACTTAGCGGATTTTGCACTTATTTCATCCTATAATAGTGCTGCTTACACGTTAGCGTCAGCGGTAGGGGAGCTCCTTGGTGACGAAGACGCTGTGACACTATTTGTGGCAGCAATGAATATTCGCGCCGAAGAACTCAATCTCACCACACTAGAATACATCAACCCAACTGGCCTCGATGTCTCTGCCACAAAAGCCGGTGCTCTTGGCAGTGCACGCGATACTGCTTTCTTAATGGAATATATTTTACTCAATCACCCAGAAATTTTGACGCCAACCGTTACTGAATACACCAGGCTTTACAATCAGTCTGGTGATTTCCACGAAGCCCACAACACCAACGATATTCTCACCGACATTCCAAACCTACTTGGTTCAAAGACCGGCTTTACTGACCTAGCAGGTGGCAATCTCACCATTGCCTTTGACGCCGGCTACAACCGCCCAATTATCGTAACCGTACTTGGTTCAAGTAGAAACGAACGCTTTAGCGATATCAAAAAATTAGTAGCGGCCGTGGAAGAGGCAATGTCTAACAAAGAATAATATGGAAATACTCTTCATAAAATTACTACTCCCGGCCATCATTGCATTTTGTGTGGGTATTTTGATTACGCCACTTTTGACCTTCCATTTATACAAATACCAAGTATGGAAAAAACAGGGTGGCAAAACCGCCATCGGCGGACAGACAGCCGTAGAATTCAATCGCCTCAAAGGTGAGGGTGAGACCAAGACCCCACGGATGGGCGGAATTGTTATCTGGGGCAGTGTCGTAATTACTATCAGTCTCCTCGGACTCGGTACTCTACTTAGTTCCAACACCTTCTTTTCAGATTTATTCTTTTTGAGTCGAGCCCAGACCTGGATACCCTTTGCAACGTTACTGACCGGAGCTTTCATCGGTCTCCTGAATGATTTTTATGATGTTCAACATGGCGGCAGGGGAGTACGGCTTTCGATACGACTAATTTTAATTAGCCTCTTTGCGGGGTTTGTTGGTTGGTGGTTTTATACCAAGCTCGGTGTCACGAGCATCTCCCTGCCGTTTGCTGATCCGCTCTATCTTGGTGTACTAATTATTCCTTTTTTCATTGTACTGACTAACGCCCTCTACGCCAGTGGTGTCATTGATGGTATCGATGGTCTAGCTGGTGGTGTCTTTGCGATTATTTTTGCAGCGTACGGTGGACTCTCATTTATGCAGTCACAGTATGACCTAGCTGCTTTTTGTTTGATGCTAACTGGTGCTATTCTCGCTTTTCTTTGGTTTAATATTCCACCCGCACGCTTCTGGATGACTGAAACAGGCTCCATGGCACTGACTCTCACTTTGGCAGTAGTAGTATTCATGACTGACAGTCTAGTCTCAGGATATGGCATTATCCTCCTACCGATTATCGGGTCACTGCTTGTGGTTACTGTTTTTTCTAACATTATTCAGATTGGGTATCGCAAAGTGACGGGTAAAAAATTCTTCCGGATTGCGCCAGTACACCACCATTTTGAGGCAATCGGTTGGCCTTCGTATAAGGTAACTATGCGCTACTGGATTATCGGTATGCTCTCTGCAGTAATTGGCCTAGTAATTGCAGCTCTTCTATGAACAACCGCAATCCCAAATCAATCGATACCATCCTCCTGGCCCTTATTTTTATTTTAGTTGTCGGCGGTTTTTTTATTTTTTCATCAGCTTCACTTGGTCTCTTGGCACGAAGTGGTGCCAGCTTTGGTTCGGTGGCATTTAGTCAATTTTTTTTTGGGATTGTCGGTGGGGGAATCGCTATGCTCATTACCAGTAATGTCTTCTACCGTAACTGGCGACAGTACGCTTTTTATATTTTTGTAGCGACGGCTTTCTTTACACTGGCCGTATTTATCCCCGGACTAGGTATGACACATGGTGGTGCGACACGTTGGCTTGATCTAGGTTTTACAACCATCCAGCCTTCGGAGCTATTAAAGATTGGTTTTGTTGTCTACATTGCCACCTTACTTTCAGGCACTCACCGCCAAATTGAAACTTGGCGCTATGGGGTATTACCGTTTATGGGTGTCATTGCCGTAACTGGATTGATTACATTGTCACTGCCGGACACAGATACCTTTTTAATCATGGTGATGGCTGGTGTGGCTATGTTTGTGACCGCTGGTGCACACTGGAAGCACATCCTCATTCTCGCTCTCACTGGTGTTGTACTTTTGGCTACAGTCGCATTTATGCGTCCATATATTATGGAACGCATCACGACTTTTATGCATCCTGACCAAGACCAACTCGGCAGCGGCTATCAAATCAATCAATCACTTATTGCTATTGGTTCGGGTGGCTGGTTTGGTCGGGGGTACGGGCAAAGTATTCAAAAGTTTGAATACTTACCCGAACCAATTGGTGACTCAGTATTTGCTGTGTACGCCGAGGAGTTTGGCTTTATGGGCTCATTTGTACTAATTCTGATACTGGCGTTCTTTACGTTTCGTGGTTTTAAAATCGCCACCCAGTCAAACGATATCTTCGGCATGCTTCTTGTTGTTGGCTTTATGACACTGATTGTATCTCAAGCGTTTTTGAATATTGCCGCCATGGCCGGCATCGCACCACTCTCTGGTCTACCACTACCATTTATCAGTCATGGTGGTACAGCTCTCATGACGACACTAGCCATGCTCGGCATTGTCCTCAATGTGTCGAAATATCAAAATCATAGCCCACGTGCGTGATACACTTAGACTTGTATGCGTATCTTATTTGTAGGTGGGGGAACAGGCGGTCACTTTTATCCACTGATTGCAGTGGCTGAAGTTCTTGTGTCACAACCACAAAGACCAGAACTATACTATATGGGGCCAGAGCCCTTCGATGCTAGCCTCCTTGAGCAACACCAAATACGTTTTATCTACTGTCCAGCTGGAAAACTCCGACTCTATTTCTCAATCCAAAACTTTTTTGATGTGTTTAGAAATTTCTTTGGCATCTTTGTCGCCATATTTAAACTTTACATTATTTATCCCGACGTAATATTTAGCAAAGGTGGCTACACTAGCGTGCCTGTACTGATCGCTGCTAAGTTTTTACGGATTCCGGTGGTCATTCATGAATCAGACGCTGTCCCCGGGCGAGCCAACCAACTGGCTAAAAACTTCGCTCGCTACATTGCTATTTCGTACCCTGACGCTGCTCAATTTTTTGCTGCTGGTCGCACTGCCCTCATTGGTATACCGATTCGAGCTGCGATTTTAGCACGTCCTGCCGATCCTTTTGCACAGATTGGTATTCCTAGTGACCTACCACTACTTTATGTCACTGGTGGCTCCCTTGGTGCCGAACGTATTAATAATCTAGTACTACGCTGTCTTGATGATCTTTTACCGCACTATCGTATTTTTCATCAAGTTGGACCTGGTCGTCGCGACGATATTATCCTCACAGCCAAGTCACTTATTACCGACCCTGAACTCCAGAGCCGTTACTTTGTAGTGGAGCGTGTAGACGCTCCAGCCGTGAGCGCACTACTTAGTGCAGCATCACTAGTAATCACACGGGCAGGTAGCACCACTCTTTTTGAAATCGCGCTGCATGGCAAACCAAGTATCATTATTCCCATCCCTGAAGACATTAGTCGTGATCAGCGGAGCAATGCCTATGCTTTTGCTCGCACCGGGGCAGCTAGTGTACTTGAAGAACGCAACCTCACCGAAAGCTTGCTAACGTCAGAAATTAACTCTATTATGAGCAATCCGACGCACTGGCATGAGATGAGCCAAGCCGCTCTCGCTTTTGCCCCTGCCGACGCCGCTTTAAAAGTTGCCGATATTTTGCTCCAGATTGGAGAAGAACATAAATCCTAACACTGTCATGATTATCACCAGAATTCCCCCGAGTCCAACCGGTCATTTACATATTGGTACTGCACGTACTGCACTTTTTAATTATCTTTTTGCTAAAAGCCAAGGTGGCAAGATGGTTTTTCGTAGTGAAGATACCGACAAAACACGTAGTACCAAAGCCTTTGAGGAGGAGATTATTGAAGGGCTTCAATGGCTTGGTCTGAATTGGGACAATGATGTGATCATTCGTCAATCTGAGCATGCTCCAGTCTACAGAGAATACTTAGAAAAAATTATTGCTAATGGTAACGCGTATATATCCAAAGAGGAGAGTAAGAATACCCCAGGCTTGCTAGTAGAGGTGATACGACTCAAAAATCCTAACAAAGTAATCACCTTCAATGATCTAGTACGTGGTGACATTACCTTCGATACGACTGAGCTCGGTGATATCGTAATTGCTCGTAGTATAGATGATGCCTTGTATCACTTTACAGTGGTAGTAGATGATTTTCTTTCTGACGTAACACATGTCATTCGCGGTGAAGACCATATCTCAAATACTCCCCGACAAATCTTAATTCAGGAAGCTCTTGGTTTTGAGAGACCGCTCTATGCACACTTGCCACTAATCTTGGCCTCCGATCGTTCCAAGATGTCAAAGCGCCACGGTGCAGTATCACTCTCTTCATACAAGGAAGCAGGGTATACCAAAGAAGCCATCATTAACTACCTCGCACTACTTGGCTGGAACCCAGGCACTGAACGCGAACTCTTTACACTCACTGAACTTATTAGTGAATTTAATATTGCTCACATCCAAAAGAGTGGGGCAGTCTTTGATATTAAAAAGTTTAATTGGTTTAATCACCAGTATATCGAACGCTACAGTACTGAAGAATTTTTGGCGTACCTGGAACAGAATTTTCCCACTCGCCTTCGTGAGCTACCCAACTTTAGTACGGAACGACTACTGCGACTCATACCAACAATTCGCGAACGTATCGACACCTTAGCTGACTTTCATGATCATACCGATCTCGGTGAATATGACTTTGCCTTTGCTGCGCCACTAGACTACGAACCAACACTCCTTGAGTGGAAGAATGACACGTCGCCGACCGTAGCCAAGCCACGGTTAGAGAAGGCAAGTACTCTGCTTACTGACGCTGATTTCTCATCACCGGAATCAATCAAAGCAACCTTATGGCCCTATGCCGAAGAAGTGGGGAAGGGCGAGCTCTTTTGGCCGCTTCGTATTGCCCTTTCTGGTAGATCTCAATCTCCAGACCCGTTTACTATTGCGTATATTATTGGGCAAGAGGAAACCTTAGCGAGAATTCAGAACGCTTGTGATAAAATAGGGGAGTAATGTCCAAGAAACCCCTTGCCTCGTTTTTAATCGGTATGCTCCTGCTGCCGATTTTTGTGTATCTCGCTCCTGTTGTATCCGCCCAAGTTAGTGAAATCGAAAAACTGCAACAGGGGATTCAAGACCGCGGCAATCGTTTAGCTGAAATCGAAAAGGAAATTGCCAAGTTCGAAGCAGACCTCAAAGTAGTAGGTACTGAAAAACAGACACTCCAAAAGGCTATCAACCAACTCACTCTTGAGCGTAAAAAAGTGCAGTCAGAAATATCACGTACCGAAAACCTCATCAGCTCAACGGATCTTGAAATCAATAAATTAATTCTTGAGATTGGGAAGACTGAACGCAGTATTATGCAAATTGAAGATGCGATAGCACAAATCATTCGTGCCGAGTATAAAGCCGGTAACACCACACTAGTGGAACTAATGTTGGCCCACTCCCAACTTTCGGATTTTTGGAGTTCGTTTGAAGCCTACGAAGCAGTACGTGACAAAATGTCAACAAAGGTGACGGAGCTTAGCTCATTGCAGCGCCTACTAGATGAAAAGCGAGAAGATAATACGGAGAAGCGTTCAGAACTACTTTCTTTACAATCACAATACAAAGACCAGCATTCAGTACTAGCAAATAACCAAGCTGAACAGTCAGACTTGCTCGAAGTAACAAAAAGCGAAGAAAAAAGCTACCAGCGTTTACTCGCCCAAAAACAAGAGGCCAGGGAACAAATCATCAAAGACTTACGTGACTTTGAAGCCAAGCTGCAATTCTTTCTTGATCCAACCACCATCCCTACACCTGGTACAGCTGTATTTGATTGGCCACTCAAGAGTGTCATCATTACTCAATACTTCGGTGGTACCGAGTTTGCTAAGCAAAATGCCAGTGTTTACGCTGGTCGTGCCTACCACCCAGGTATTGACCTTGGCACACCACGCGGCTCCACACTCTACGCACCACTTGCAGGTACCGTACGAGCCACAGGCAACACCGATCTCGTGCCTGGATGCTATTCTTGGGGTAAGTGGACACTTATAGACCACGCCAACGGTTTGTCGACACTCTACGCCCATCAGGACGTCATTAGTGTCAGTCCAGGTCAGAAGGTGTCGACCGGTGAGATTATTGGCTACACCGGTAATACCGGCTACTCAACCGGTCCTCACCTACACTTCACCGTGTACGCCAAAGACGGAGTAACTGTACGAAAGTTTAACGAGATTAAGACCGTGACCAGCTGTGGGCCAGCCTCTACGCCAGTAGCAGCTACCGATGCCTATCTTGATCCAATGCTCTACCTCAAGCCACTCTAAGTATCTACTTCAGAAACCACCTGCCACAACATAGTGACAGGTGGTTTTTGTTATCAATTCATCTGCTGCAAAAAATTGAATAGACATACCCTTAAAAATTCTAATGTCGCACAATATTTTGTATAGGGAAGTCAGAAGAGCAGGTGAGAGGAGTGATGCGTACACTTAGGTCTCACAAGCAATCCCAAGGCAAGGTCTCGAAAATTTTCTGTACATTTACACTAACAAAAAAGTCAGCCAGATGAACTAGCTTTAAAAAAATAATTTTAAAAATTTATTTTCATAAAGAAGTAAATTTAAAAAATATTCCAGCCGTTAAAATATTTTTCTACCTTAAGAAAGGTCGAACCTTTTTCAAGACACCTCAATCGATCGAAATGTCGGACAACCATACAGCTACTGCCATAAGCGTAAGGCTCAAGGAGATATTTGAGACGATCTGACCTACGTCTCATATCCGGCCTCGAGGCTCAAAATCGATCCTGGGGCCTCGTACGACTCGTGTCAAAACAACAAAGCTTGGCAGAGGGGCAAATCTGACCGGAGAGCTGCTTAGACAATTTGAGCTGTAGTAAGTATCAGGTCAAAATCCGTGCAAAGCTGAGTCAGAAGCAAAATATGTAAAAATGAAGGCAAAAATAAATTTGAATCAAAAGACTGAAGTGGAGCTAGCTACATATCAATCTATACACATGCAAGCTTAGTAAGTCCTAAAGCCAAAGTAAGTTCCAGGGAAGTGGTTAAGCAACGTAATGTAAAGAAACCTATATATTGTATAGTGGTAATGTCGCAAAAGATATATTGTGCGACATGTATGAATGGGCGTTTATTGTTCTATAAAAGCACCTCCTAGTAGTTCCCTAATGACTTGATCGTAGCGCGAGCTGTTGTCTGTCAAAAACACGTTACGTGTACTTTCCCGTGATAGCTGTGATTTTATTTCTGGATGTCGCTCTAAGTAGTCTGCAAGTTTATTAGGAATTATTTCATCTTGCGAAATAAAACAGAGTGTAGGAAATCCGGCTCGTAACTTATCCTTGAGTACACTGTAGTGTGTACAACCCAGAATCACACCATCCACCTCCCCCACTCCTTTGATAGTGGCTATCAAAGAGCCTAAGGCGGCCTCAGCTTCACCAAGCTCTATGAGCGGCACGAGCTCAGGTGTCGCTCGCGCGGTAATGAGTGGAGCATCAGTTAGCTTAGCGAGTTCACGTTCATACTTACCTGACGCTATAGTACGAGTGGTAGCAACCAAAAGAGCATGTTTGAGTCCTAATGTCACCAACTCTTCAAGTGTCGGAATAATTACACCAAGGACACGGTGATCTGGATACTTGTCTTTGAGAAAACCATCTTGTAGTCGCCGCAAAGTCTCAGCCGACGCAGTGTTACAGGCAATAATCACCAACAGACAGTCCCGACTAAAGAGATGTACTATGCCCGCCTTAGTAAGTTCAAATATTTCCTCTTCACTTTTGTCACCATACGGCAGATTAGCCGTGTCACCATAAAACTCGTAGTCGTAGTCCGGCAATGCGCGCGCTACAGCCTTCAAGGCCACTAGCCCACCCAAACCTGAATCAAAAAAGCCAATCTTCATAAGCCAATAGTAGCAAATCCGCAAAGAAAAAGCGCCTCATTTTGAGTGCTCTTTAAATAGCTGACTTCTTCAATCCTATCTCAATACATTCAAAGTATTCTCGTTGTGAGACAATTGCTTCCCCTATCATTTTGAACATTTCACGAGTTGAATCTGGATAACAGTATGAGCAATATAAAAAATCAGTCCGTACGGTCTGTCGTCTTTCATTTTTAAAGAAATAGAGCACTTCACCATAGTCACAATAATCACAGCCTATACGCTTTGACATATTTATCTCCTTTAAAGTAGAACGAGCCATATAGAATATACCCTACCGGCCGAACTGCACCAAAGCATCATACTCTTCCTTGGTAATTACAAACGCCGAAAGTCTATTGCCGGTCCGTAGAAGTATCATGTTCGCAAAGCGCTTATCAGATCGTATCACTGAAAGTGGCACCCGTGTTGAAAACTTAGAAACAAAGCGTACCTTAGGACCAAACCAACGCGGTGAGTCTATTGTAGAAGCAGCATCAAAATATTTACTCTTGCTATCAAACTGTGTTGGATCAACCTCTGAAGGCAACACTACTTCCATCTCCCCGACTACGCCGATCTCTTTGCAGCTTGAGTGATAAAATAGTGCTTTGTCCCCCACCTTCATCACATCACGAAAAGAATTACGCACCTGATAGTTACGCACACCATCCCAAATCTGCTCCCCCACTCGTTTTAAATCATCTATTGAAAATTCCGTTGGTTCACTTTTTAGCAACCAGTAGTTCATATATTCTATATAGTATACAACACTTTACCACATGATTGTGCTATACTTTATGTAGCAGTTTAGTAATATATTCATAATTTTAAGTATGTTAAATAGTTGTATGTTAAGTAGTTCACAGCGCGCATTTATCCAGACTAAAGGTGTGGTCGCTGGTCGTGTTTTAATTGGTGCGCTGTTCCTTATCTCGGGTATTAGCATGTTTTTAGCTGACGGTGGTCCAACCGCATCAGCTGGTTATTACACCAAACTTGGTTTGCCAATGGCAGAGATTTTGGTCTGGCTAGTAGCGATTCTCAAGGTAGTGGCTGGTGGACTTGTAGTAATAGGTAGACATGTTGGTGCAGCTGCGGCAGCATTAATACTTTTCACTCTTGGTACAATCCTCGCTGCTCACCGTGAACTCGGGGACATTGATCAATTAAAGAACCTTGCCATAATCGGCGGTCTTCTCTATGTTATGGCGTTCGGTCCTGGCCAAAGCTCAGTCAAGTAGTCATAGTTGAAGCATATTCAAAAAGCACCCCCGTAATTGGGGGTGCTTTTTTGTCTTGTGGAGATTAGATATTAATCGCAAGCGATCCTTTGTTCCAACATGGAGCAGACGCACTCCATGGCTGTGTACCCTGCGTCTCATAGAGATGTCGAGCATACGCCATGTTGTGGTAAATATCATCAAGATCGAGACTCATAGCAGCGGCTGTTTTGGCGTGGTATCGCTTATTGATTTGCATGACCCCAGTATCTGCTGGGTCTACCCTTCCTTTGAGCACGCTACCGTCCTGTAGTGTATGACGAAACGCCGATTCGCAACGAGCAATCTGGACCATAACTGGAATATCCTGGAAGTATGAACGCACGATGCGTTCAGTATCCATAGAGACAGTTTGAGTTTCCTCTACCGCCATCTTGGTGTTCACAATTTGACCATATGCTGTTTCGGTCGGAACTACTGTTCCGATTGACGTCATTGCCAAGACTGCAAGAATGACTGTCGATAAAATAAGCCTTTTGTCTTAACTAACAAATATCAGCGGCAAGCTGATAACCGAAAGATGATAGCACACATTACGGATTTAAAATAATATAGCATATTTAACTGTATTTGTCAATATTTTAGTTGCCATTTTTATTAAAAATAGCTATATTTAAAGCCATATTGTTTTATTGTGCAATAGTTTGACATATTAAAGAATATGTCATATTGTGATTTTTAAGAAAGTCCAATTTCCTTATTTGTGATACCTAAAGGACTCCTTCCGAGTGCGAAGATTTAAAATACTGAACATGTAAACGTGACTTATACCTCTCTGTAACCAGTTCACTCTTCCGCTACTCTGCCTTCTGCTTCAAGTAGGCCATAGCGCCGTATAACCCGGCATCATCACCAAGCTCGGCGATTGTAATAAAAGGACACTCAACAAAGCCATTTAAGGTCTCCACGGTATATTTACGCACTGTCTCAAGTGGTATTCTTGGATTACCGGTCATCATTGAACCGCCAAGCACAATCATCTCAGGAGACCAATAGAGGATGGTATTACGTAAACCTTGCGCCAAATATTCGGCGAGTTCATCCCAAACCATGTCTTCTTGTGGAATTTCTTTTGGTGACATACCCAAGCGCGCTTCTAGTCCAGCCCCAGAGACTAGATTCTCTAAAGTTGGGTTGATATCGTCACCAAGAATAGTACGGTCAATATCAAGCACTTGATGGCCAGGTTCAAAGCCAGCGCTAGCATCATCGATTTTACCGTTCTCGATTTTTACACCACCGACTCCTGTACTGACTGTGTGGTACACCATAATGTCGACTCCCTTCCCTGCCCCAAAAAGTGCTTCCCCGAGCCCAGCAATCGCAGTGTCATTTTCTAGATACACTGGCACTTTAAAGTGCTTAGAGAGTGTAGAAGTAATAGACATTTTTGCCCAATTACTGAGAATAGCATCATTCTCTATCCCGGTCCGGTCTTCACTGAGCATGCCGCGCACACCACCAGCCATGGCTACCAATTTCCCTTTCATCTGCATAGCTTCGGCGGCTTTTATGATACTTTGCATCCCGGCCTTAAATGATTTTGGGGTAGGAAAAGTGCTGGTCTCTGCAAAAGTCTGTAGATCCTCAGTCAGACCGACCCGTGTTTTACTGCCACCAATGTCAAAGACTAGGTAACTCATATGCTCAATATTTCTTTTGTCTTGATTTTGTAAAGCTCTACGTTTGGCTGATCATGTTTCCCGAGGGAACGCGCATTCCACGCGGGCAAAAAGGGGTTTACAAAACAGGCGGCACGCGCTTGGCCATTGAGGCGGGTGTGCCCGTCATTCCGGTGGCCGTCACCTCGGCGCGTTGCT
>CAIMDH010000140.1 GCA_903839715.1 uncultured bacterium | reverse complement strand
TTACTTCCTTATCCTTCTTTGGCTTCTTCTTCTCCTTACGCATATCATTTCCTTTTGCCATACTTGTGAAATTATTTTGATAAACCCTTATCGTTTATAGTATAGCAAAATCTCAAACTACTGTGCAAAACGTCCTTATAGGCCAAAATAACTGTTACCCAACCCCCGTCGAATAGTCCATAAGTCGGTTACCGTAGTCAAATGACTATGCAGACAAAAAATGACCTATTTAAGGAGCACTTAAAGGATTGGCTTAAGACAAAGAACAACAGAAAGAAACGCTCTGAGATTGCCGCTCATCTGATATTCGTCACAAAATGTCACCCCAAGTCAGTCTCTCGAACTTTCAAGCGCCTCCAATTGCGTGATCCAGCCTTGGCCGAGAAGCGTGGCCGTCCTTCATACTATGATCATGACGTTGTTCATGCTATGCGTGACTTATGGGAAGTGAGTGACCGAGCTTGTGGCGAGAACATCCATCCGATGATAAATAAATACATCACAGTCTTGATCCGTGATTCCCTATGGACACATGATGATGTGGCCACTAATAAACTTCGTGCCATCTCCCTACGCACCACCAAACGTATCGTCACTAAGTTCAAGCACGAGGACGGGGTGAGGAAGCATGGTCTTAGCGGCACAACACCTTCACTACTGAAGAATATCATTCCGATCCGAAAGAATATGTCCTCCGACAATGTGCCGGGTGACGGACAGCTTGATACTGTTGCTCACTGTGGTGACAGTCTGGCTGGATCGTTTGTTTGGACGTTAAATTATACCGATGCAGCCACCTACTGGGTGCAAATCCGAGCGCAGTGGAATAAAGGTCAAGAAGGTACCAAGGACAGTGTGATCGCCATTAGAGCGAAGCTACCCTTTCCTTTGCGCGGACTGCACCCTGACTCAGGTGGAGAGTTTATTAATTGGGTACTCAAAGACTGGTGTGACCAAGAAGGTATTAACCTCTCACGCTCTGAACCATACAAAAAGAACGACAACATGTTTGTGGAGGAACGGAATGGTCATGTGATTCGCAAGTACCTAGGCTGGGAACGACATGATGAATTATCTGTCTTGCCACTTCTTAATGAACTCTGTGATACGGTGTCTTTATATACCAACCACTGGAAGGCGGTGCGCAGGATGATTAAGAAAGAACGAGTGGGATCAAGGTATGTTCGTACGTATGAAAAGCAACCGCTGACTCCGTATACTCGGGTACTGGCACAGCCCAGTATTTCTCTTGGTGATAAGGAAGAATTGGAGCGTGTACACGAGACACTTAATCCATTGCACCTCCTTAAAAAGATTGCTACGCTCAAGAAGAAGATTTATGAGTTAACGAAAGTGGCTCGGAAGTGACTATGGGAGATGAGGGATTAGGGTAACCGGGACTTATGGCCTATAGCGAACGTACTGGGATTTCAAGCGCGTCATCACGCTCTGGAAGTCCTGAAGAATTATCTTTTTTCAGAATGAGTGCTCCTCGTTTCATAAAGTCTTCTGCCCCAGCTCCGTACGGTGAGACGAACTCAAGTGTGGCAGTAAAGGGTACAAATTCCTCAGTCATCCAATCACTGGTAGCTTGTGCTACACCTTCAGCAATAATCAATCCGTCCCAATTGGTCAACGCGACCGGAAAACTCGCTTCAAAAAACCACGTTCCACGCGCCTGACCAGTCACCACCATAGGACTTTCGACTACACCATTTGGTACGGGAGTAGTAAGCTGTATCAAGTTTGCCTTCTTTGCGATATGAGCTGCTATATCAGCAGCGACAGTAGGTTGGGGTGCGCATACAAACTGACAATCAGGGCCAGTTCGACCAACAGCAATTCCGTCAGAACAGATGTGTATGTCCATCGTACACGCTACTGGTGCTGTACCATCGTCGTCTCGGGTCAAAATTATCAAAACGCATCCTATTACTACAACCACCGCTACAAAACTATACAGTATCTTTACTTTAGTCATACGTAGAAAAATATTTATTCCAATACTGCGAAAAAATGTTCTCTGTCAATTATAGCTCCGGCGGCATGAACATGTCCGCCACCACCCAAAGCTGTAGCAATCTCAAGCGCTGTTGGAACACATCCGACTGTTGATCGTACACTGCAGCGCACCTTGTCACCCGAAATAGTATAAAGAACTACAGCTTGATTAATTGCATTGCTGAGAAGATTACCCGCCTGAGACTGGTGATTAGTAATATTATACGCAGCTACTTTCCAAGCCTCTACTTTAAGATAGACTGCCGCCACAACCAGCGAACGCGACACTTCATCTTCTACATACTTGGCAAGCACCTCACCTGTTTCTAAATAATTTTCTTCGGGGTCTTGGAGTATTTCTCGTAAAAGTTTTGGTTCATTACGAAATTGTGAAAGGTATAAATGGGTGTATTCTGATTTTGGTACAAGCTCCTTTTTCCAGAGATCAATATCTCGCACGTATGAAATCAGTGCTGGCAGCGGAACATCCTTAAAAAAATATTTGAAAGTGAGAGATGCACCTGATTCTTCAACGTCAAAAATATACGTAACGTTATTATATTTTGCTTGCAGTTCGGTGATTTTATCACGCTCTGAAATATGGTGATCAATAACAATAATTTTATTACCGAGCAACGCCACTTGCTCCAAAGCGATCGCATTGTCGACATAAATAATGAAGCTGTTTTCAGTGATAAACGGTAGGGCGTCTGCTAAGTCAGTTTCAATAGAATCAAAACCTAGTGGAAATACTTGAGCAAATTCATATTTTTGTAATACAACCGCAGCGGCAGTAGTACCATCCACACAATGTTTATGATAAAAACAAATAATCGATTCTTCTGGCATACACTATAAATAATTAGTAAGGTGCTACTAGTATATACCCTACCTAAAATGAAAACCGCTAAGCCTATGGCTTGGCGGTTTTCATTTTACCCCACTTCTTGACTCATGTCTTTAACCTTTTTTAGAGCCACCACATACATACTCTCAGACCATCCTAGGGGTGTATTGTCGTTTGGTTTTTCGGTATGAGAGTAATACAATTCCGGAACCAGGCCATCCTTGGTTACCGTTTTTTCTGCCTGCCGTAAGTAATAGTAGGCTTTGTCTCTATCACCTTGCTCAGCATAAATGATAGCGAGCCAGGAAAGACCGAAACACCACTCCGCTTCTTCACTGTATCCATCTTCATTGCGGTTATAATACCGATCGAGTTTGTATCGAATCACTCCACGATCACGAGTGAGGTGGTACTCAACGTTAGCTAGTATGGTACTGGTTTCCTCTTTAGTTGTAACTGCGAAGGGGTAAATGAGTGAGAGTAACGCCAAGTCTGCAAACTTTGCGGCAGACTCTCGTGGTAAAAGTTTGCGTAACGCCAACTCTCCAAGCGTAATAGCGTCTTCAGGAACAACGAGCCAGTTTAGCTGCTTGGCTTTTCGTAAAGCTGCAACACATGAACCTACCGAGGAGGCATGTACCTCCATGTTCTCTTCCCAAATTCCATTATCGGCATCATGCCAATACTCCAGTGCAATTAAGTAATCAATAATTTTTTGTACCATTTCGCGTTCATCGTTGGTCTCAATCACGCTAGCACCCCGTAACTCCAGCTCCACTAAAATATTAAGTACTTCTCCGACAGCGTCATTCTGGCTATTACCCCACTCTTCCCAATACTCTTCAAAAGTCTCAGGGTTGAAGCGGGCATGGATGTACTGCCAAGTTTCGTGTGGCTTATTGGCTATAGCCCAATTTATTTTATCTTTATGCTTTACAAACATTGTCAACAAAGCCTTGGCGGCTTTTTGCACGACCGGCAATTCACCGGTCTCGAGAAACCCGAGCGTCATAAAATAAATATCGCGTAACCAGGCTTTATCATACCCAGTTTGTACCGTGTGTGCGGAAGCTGTAAAAACTCCTGATGGTTTTTGGAGCGAACGCACCACATCAAGATGTTTGGCGATCTCAGTATCAAAATCAAATGACGACATGAAAGAACAAGGCTAGTTATTAATTTTTTTCCACTGTGCACTTCCATGATCTACTATATTTGAGAGTGGAGGTAATTGATCCTCAACTCTCGATGCTGCTAGTGGATAGTAACTTCGTAATTCAGCATAGAGCGCTACCGTTTTTTCATACGCCATAAAAAGTGCGAATAATTTGGCAATAGCCTGCTCGGTTCTATACTCATCTTTTTCCTTAATTTCATTATAGAGCACTTCTACTACTTCGCGATTCTGCTGAGCAAAAGCCACCATACAATCTTCAGCAGAGGTGAGAGCGTATTCTCGACCTTGGGACTCAAAAGTCTTTTTAAGCTCCCCCGGGATGCGTTCAGCTACCATATCAAGTACGGTACTTAATGCTTCCTCTCGCTGCTTTTCAACTAGTGAAATTTTTTCCTTCTTTGGTATATTCTCCATATCTAATAAAATCTAGTAGTGTGTATATTGTATCACGCACACACCCACTCACCCCGATAAATTAATTTATGAATTGACAATTCATATAACTATTGTATTATATGGCTTGATTGCTTTTTCATCATTACAGGAGACCACCGTGAAGCACATTTTTGATCAGCATTTATTCAAAATATTCCGTCTGGCAGCAACCGCTGTCTTCGTACTTGCAATACTACTGACCTCAGGTACGGTATACAAATTGGCTAAATACAGTACCTTGGATACTGTCAGTGCAGTAGCTTCAGTCGTTTGCTGGCTAGTGTTCTTTGCTCTCATTTTTCATATTCTTTTCATCACAGTAAGACCTGGTGAAATAAATGAAAAAGACGAGTCTCTGAATGCAACAGTGAGAATGTTTATTACACTGCTAGACGGAATCGGTATGAAAGATTTTAAAGGGCGTCAATTAATACTTAATGATTTCATTAACATTATCTATGGCCAGCCGGAAACTCATACTGTTTTTCTTCAGTCATTATCGGTACCAGTTCGGCACCAGATAAGTAACCTTTGCGATATTCATATCACTCAGCTTGAAAGTTTTGCTGCTGCAAAATTAAGTCAAAAAATGCCTACATTGACTAACGTCGGTTTCGACTCTGAAGAATATCGTAATATCATCAAAAGAAGAGATACGTACAAGAATATTCGGCAAATCGTTATGGGGAACTGGGAAAAAGTCCTCTAATCGCTACACCAAGCACTCGCAATATACTGCGAGTGCTTTTTAATTATATGTATAAAAACAAAAAAGCCGCTAGTGTACTTTACGTACGACGAGCGGCTTTTTACGTGAACGCAACGATGTAGTTCGTTCAAATGTCTGCTACCAAGCAAAGTGAGCAAACGCACGGTTGGCCTCAGCCATCTTATGCGTATCCTCCTTCTTCTTGACGGCGTTTCCTTCTTCCTTTGCTGCAAGCTTAAGTTCTTGAGCTAAGGCCTTGTACATTGGTACACCCTTCTGTCCACGGGCACCGTTGATAATCCAACGAAGTGCGAGAGCCATACGACGCTCAGGTCGGACTTCTCGTGGCACCTGGTAGTTTGCCCCACCGACGCGGCGTGAGCGGACTTCCATGAGTGGACCAGCGTTGCGTACTGCGGCGTTAAAGATCTCAAGCGGCTCTCCTCCATCTTTAGCATTCTTGAGTTCTTCAAATGCTGCGTACACGATCTTGCGCGCAGTCTCCTTTTGACCGCGGAGCATGATGTAATTGATGAGACGTTCTACGTCAACTGACTTATGTATGATGTCAGGCTTGACGATAGGACGCTTCTTAATTGGACGTCGCATATTAATTAATTCTTAAGGTCTTGCTACGACACTTAGAATGAGGAGTGTATGACAGTCTTCATTCTTCGCATAATCTGATTCCGAAGCCGTTTGGCTTGAATCGCGTCCATTATCTGTAGCGAATATAAACTATTAGTAATTGTTCTCTCGGCTATTTAGCCTTGGGCTTCTTCGCGCCGTAGCGTGAACGTCCCATTCGTCGCTCAGCAACCCCTGTTGCGTCGTACTTACCGCGGACAATAGTGTATTGCACACCAATGTCCTTCACGCGTCCACCTCGCACAAGTACTACTGAGTGTTCCTGGAGAGTATGCTTGATACCTGGGATATACGCAGTAATTTCTTGCCCGTTACTAAGACGAACACGAGCAATCTTTCGGATCGCAGAGTTCGGCTTGCGCGGAGTCTTGGTGGTCACGCGAGTACATACGCCACGTTTAAACGGAGAGTTGTAGTAGTTTGGATGATTCTCGATTTTATTAAATCCAGAATGCAACGCACCAGTCTTACTCTTTCGTACCGGGTCGACTCGCTTCTTTCTTGTTAATTGTTGTATTGTTGCCATAAAGCTTGCCTACAATACTATAACTAGCTTTTTTTGCAACTAAAATAAGAGTTCTATGCCCCAATAAGGAGTCTAGTGACATTTTGTGTCAAAGTTGCGAGTGGACCACCCAGAAAGAGCATGAACGCCACAATTACGATTACGAACGACATACCGATATTTCGCTCCATATATTGACGAATCCCTTCATATTTTAGAGCTAGTGAAAAAGGGAGGAATTTAGGGAGGATTTTTGAACCATCAAGCGGTGGAATCGGGACGAGGTTAAATAGAGCCAGAAAAATATTAAGGAAAATGATTTGTACGGCCAACTGCAAGAATGTGTCTGAAAGCATTAGTACTCCTGAAGCATGAATAAGTACAGCAAAGACGAAGGCGATGAAGATATTGGCAGCCGGGCCAGCAGCAGCTACAATCGCCTCCCCCCACTTTTGATTAGTAAAGTTGTATGGGTTATACGGAACTGGCTTAGCAGCACCAAACAAGAAGGGAGAACCACTCAATATAAGCAGACTTGGTAAAATAACTGACATCAGAGGGTCGAGATGGACTAGTGGGTTCGCGGACAGACGTCCCTGCAAGCGCGCTGTCGGGTCACCAAGCCAATTAGCTGCATACCCGTGTGCCATCTCGTGAATTACGACCGAAAGTACCAAGGCGACGATCATTGCGATTTGAAGTGGATCCATATGAGCTCATAGTACGAAGAAAAGCTTGCAATATCAAGTATGCGTGCTAGTATAGCGGGACTTAAATCAACGATATGGCAAAACAATGCGACATTACCGGGAAGAAGACACAAGTTGGCGGCAAGTACTCAAACCGTACCCGTGCGACTCAGTTTAATCCGTCTGGAATCACCAAGCGATCACCAAACCTACAGCGCAAGCGTATTTACGTAGCTGAACTTGGAAAATCAGTAACCGTAAAGGTTTCTACCAAAGGACTGCGTACTATCGCCAAGAACGGCGCATTCAAAACACTTCGAGCTGCAAAGCTAGTGTAAGGGATACAAAAAGAGCGGCACCAATCGGTGCCGCTCTTTTTGTTTATTCTACCCATACTCGTTTTCCATCACTTTTAAATACCACTGTACCATTCGTGGCGGTAGAAAGAAGGGTACTGCCTTGTGCCTGCACTTTGTCTACCACTGATTCGTGTGGGTGACCATAGGAATTATTCTTCCCGGCTGACACTACGGCATATTCAGGATCAACCGCTGCTAAAAAACTGTCTGCTGTAGATGTACGGGACCCATGGTGTCCGAGCTTCACTACCTCACTCTCAAGTAATGGACCAGATGATTCTACTAAGTATTCTTCAATACCAAGTGGAGCATCGCCGGTAAGCATAAAAGATATCTCCCCGTACGTTAGCTGCGCTACTATTGACGCCGTATTACTTTCCCATCCTTCGGGATTACTCCCTGGAGACAGTATGAGGAGTGTCGTCGATGCGCCGAGTGCAAAATCTTGTCCGGCCCGGACATAGTGTGTCGTCGCATTTTCTTTTGATTCCAACGCCGAAAAAACGGCGGCAACACTGGTGTCGTTGGTGTTTTCGGTGCGCACAATATTCTCTACCTCATATAGCTCAAGCACATCAATCAATCCGCCGATATGGTCTTTGTCAGAATGAGTCGCGAGCACAATCTGGAGTGAGCGGTCAAAGAGCGACATGAATTTTGGTAACTCTCGTACCACTGATCCATCAGGGCCTCCATCAATTAATAGCTGCACACCATCTGGTGTCTCAATATAAATCGCATCTCCCTGCCCCACATCCAAAAAAGCGACTGTCAAAAGACCCTCACTCGTAGACTGCCCCACTGCCGCAACTAGACCGCCCTTTAAAAACACATCAACCCCAAGCGCTGCCGTCAGTATCAATAGTAATCCGAGGATGAAGGCTCGTAGCTGTAACTGTGAAAGCGGCATAGTAGTTTCACTACCGATAACGCACAAAATAAACCATCAATGCCGATAGCGCGCCAAGAGTATCCATCAACATATCTTTTTGAGCATCCCAGATATCACCTTGTGAACCCAAAAATGCAGCGCCAGCATCGCCGCCATACGTCGCAGCAAACCACCACTCAATCATTTCATACCCAGCTGCCACCGAAATAATAAAAAACAAAGGAACGAGATATACCAAAACCCGACTAGCCACCAAGGCTCGGCTTTGGAGATACTCAGCTAATGGATAGGCAAAAAATCCAACTGAAAAATGTGCTACTCGGTCATACATATTTCTTTCAAAACCAAAGAAGTCGTTGAACCAATCAAATGGCACTCGTTCAAACGTAAAGTGTCCACCAACTGTATGCATAAAAATCAGCACCGACATGAGCGCGTAACTAGTATTAGAGAACTGAATCCCCCGCCAATACAAAAATACTAAATACAAAGCAATTCCAACAATCGGCAAATTCTCCGCCACCCACACCTCACGACTAAATGGACTGATTGCTAAAATAGTAAAAACTACTACATACATTGCTAGTAAAATCTTTGGGAACCAAGAATTATTTTTCATACTCTAATTCTACTACATATATTTAAGCACAAAACACAGAGAGCACAGAAGCGGAGAGAGAAACGCCTGTAGGTGCGCTCTGTGTTTTGGTATCAAATTATTTAATTCTATCTATCGAATCACTACTAATAATGATTCGAATAAATAGCTCGATTTTTAACCATAGGTAATCGAGCAAAGACCTGGCGCGGGTAACCAAACCCACTCATCTGCATTGACCTCCATGCTGATGTAGTAAAGGAGTGCTCTATTTTGATCTTATGGCTTCACAGCCGAAGATCATAGGTCAAGCACATGAAACCTATTTCTTCTACTTTACAAATTTGGAGACATGATACATGTCTTCGCATTCGACCTGCTCACCATTCGCCATTTTGATGACCATTGGTGCGAATTTGCGACTAGAAGCTCCCAGATATTGGCCTACATTGACATCGCGGGAATACCTCTCCGCGATATCCAGCACCCGACAGGCATCTTGCCTGCCGAGTTCGTTACCCTTGAGGTCATGGACCTTAAGGGTAGTTACTTTGGGGCAGACTCCCCACCTGGCCCTGGGCCACTCCTCAGCCGCAATGGCCAAGGACTCCCAATAATCCAAAAACAGGGAGTTCAGATAGACACCAGCATAGCCAGCCATTTCCTCTCCGTTAGGGAAGCGATTCTCGCGAATCCATTCCCCGACTGTCGCTCCATGGTCCCGTCTGAAGACGGGACATTTCTTTTGCTTCTCAGCCGAATACCGGCTGAGAAGCAACTCTGCTGCCGACTTGGCAACAGAGTTGGCTCCAGACAAAGTTGCCCGAAGCCACAGTTCCCTGTGACCACCCAGACCAGGAAGCCCCGAGTATGCGGTTCGCAACGCATCAAGACCACTATCTAGACTTACGTCTAGACGGAAGTCAGTTTGATTTCCTGAGGTCCAGTATAGACCCAAGCTATATGACACAGGAGGCTCTTCCGAAGAGCTTCCAGTTACTCTAAAGTAAACGTCGTATCCACTGGCCATGATGGCCTCCTTATTTTTTGGGTAGGTTGATGAAGGTGTGGTTTATGTACCACGCGTTAGTACACAAAACACACAGAATTATCTCCACACACAATGCCCGGCGTGAAGGTCAGTTAAATTAGGTACGGGCATACCTTGGTTTGGTCGGCGTTTTAGCCGCCTGAAACCAAAGAAGAATATTTCCATAGTTTCAGGCGGCGACTACCCTCTCTCTAAGGTAGTCATTGCCTGCTACATATTATTAGAACCTCTCTCATTTTGTTCTAATAATTGTAGACTTGATATTCGATTATCAAAGAATCCCTCTCTCTTCTTCTGCACTAGCCAACCATTCTATCTATGTCGGCTCTAGCGTCTTATGAAGCATGAAGGACATTTTCAGCAAGAAGTGGTGGTTAATCACTTCCAGCCGATCGATGTCCTCTCGAACCAAGGCTCGAGATTACTCGGGTGATGTGTACTCCTTGTCATTCTGAAACGACCCGGAGGTTGGTGTGGTTTGCAGCCCACCAGACACATCGTGCAAACGAATTAAAGATTGAGAAATGAGTAGTTCCTTTAGCTCCTTGTCTGCCACACTTTCGGCTGTGGTCACCGCCTATTCCTAGGATGAGCCTCTCGGCTCACTTCTCTCTCTAGAATTCCTTGTAAAGATCTCTCTCTTAACTGCATATACTATAGCAGATTTATATTGTATTGTCAATTCTAAGTAACAGACTACTTAGTTATTCTGTGAATACACTTATTAATAATGTTATAGTCGCTTATTTATCAACATATAATTGTCATAGTCACGTGACAATAACGATAAATATGCTATCGTATGGGTATGATTCAATTAGAATATACAAAAGAAATCACCGATACTGGCCTCTCCAAAGAGCAGGCTGTCGTGTATGAGGTCCTCTTAAAGCTCGGAGAATCCCCCGCGAGCGCTATTGCTAAGACAATCCCAAGTGGTACCAATCTGTCTCGGCCGTTGGTATATAAGGTACTCGAGGAGTTAATTGGTTTTGATTTAGCCTCAAAGACTGAGGAGACCGGCAAGATTGCAAAGTTCACCCCCAAACACCCAGTAGCTATTACTAAAGTAATAGATGAGCAAAAAGAGCGTATTGAACGTACGAAAAAGCAGTTTATTGCTACTTCAGGCAAACTCTCATCCCTCTTTAACCTTAGTGTCGGAAAGCCGGGGGTGCAGTTCTATGAAGGGGAAGATGGTGTATGGGAAGTACTCATGGATAGTCTTTCTGCCACCGAAGAAATACTCACTTATGCTGATCTTGAAGCAATTATCAAATACATTCCAGCACTTAATGCGGAGTATTCCACCCTGCGTGAAGAACGGGATGTTAAAAAACGTGGACTGGTAATTGATTCACCAGACGCACGAAAGTTTCTTAAATCGTATGATGGGAAAGTAACCAACACCAAGCTTATCTCTGCTTCTGATGGCTTTTCACCATTCCAGACGGTGGTACAGATATATGACAATAAGGTGTCCTATATCACCCTCACCGACGAATACATGATGGGAGTAATCGTTACCGATCTGTACATTGCAAATACACACAAATATCTTTTTGAAAGTTTGTGGAAGCTCAGTAGCGGAGAAGTGGTTTAGGCGGCTTTTTTTAGTTCTTGCTGTGGTGGAGTAAAATCACTTCGAAGTTTTTCTGGTATTTTTTCAAATACCAGAAAAGTTTTACCTTGGTGAGTGAAATAGCGCGTGAGTACGTTGCCATACTGTAACTCAAGATAAGTTTCTTGTTCGGCTTGTGTACGGACAATAATATTTTTAGATGCATTAGCCAAACCTATCAGATCATCAAAAGTCTTATCCTTGCTTTCCAACTGAGTAGATGAATCATTAGAACGCCAAATCTCAAAACTGGGTTTACCTGCTAAGCTATAATAAGCTGTCGCTACAAAACCGTCCTCGATATATTTCTTAGTGATTGCTTGAGTTGGATCACAATGAGCCATCATGGATCTACCACTTTCGAGCTCATCCTTAATAGTTTGCTCAAGCATAATACCTCCCACACCACTGTACGCAGGATCTGCATTAAAGGAGCCGAAGTAGGAAACTTCTCTGCCTGTGTAATCCTGTAATATATCAAAGCGATTGTAACTCACAATTCTATCTCTATCACGCAAGACACGAAAAGTTGTACTAGGATTATGAAAACTTTTATCTAATGAACCTGCCACTGCCCTTTTGAAATCGCCACTCTCTAACTCAGGATAGGCTTTCCGATAATTTGCTTGGAGTAAATTCCTCATTCTTTCCTGCTCGACTGTAGTAACCTCACCTGAAGGGATATTCTCAATCTTTCCAGCACCGACTTCTTGGAGGAGAGCGACATATTCTTTAGCTTCCGCCACATACGTTTCGACTTGTTCCGCTATCTCATCAGGATTATTTGAGCGCACTGCTTTTTCAAGATCTTTTTGTGCTCTATTCAAGATGTTCTCACGGACTTGGTCTGCGAGCTCTACACACGTATTACCCTCACAGTTTGCAACCTCTTTCACCAAAGCTTCTGCTCGGTCAGCACTATTAAGCAGCTCTCCATAATATTTAAATACTGAACCAGCGACATCACTACGCTGACCAAAAGTAACTATATGATCACCAAATGTTTCGTCACTTCGCTCCAGAGCAAGGAAAGTGCGCAAACCATTTGTGCCATATAATTTTGTAAAGTCTCTAACTCTATCAACCCTGTCTGTGTTATTGCGTGTTAAGAAGTTTATTAATTGTAACTGATTCCTTGTTGTTAAATCTACATAGGAGAAACCAAAATATCTTTCCATTGACTCCCTCATGCGCATTGAAGTAAAGATTTTGTACGTAGACTCATCTATTAATGCTTGTTTTGCGTCAACAGTATTTGGCATCAGGTCACAAAATGGTGTTTGGGGTATAGTCCTGGTAGCGAGCGTCTCTTTGCCCCAATTTTTGAGTGCGGATATTAATAAATCATATTCTATTTCCAATGTCTGTAAATCCTCTTTCACTTGGGAAGACTTTCTCACCTGGGAATATGAGTATTCACTACCGTAAGGTGAATTGTTAGCCGTGTTAAATGTACTAGTCTGTTTTTCATAGTCATCGATTTTTGCTTCAAATATTTCATATTTTTCACAATACGAAAGAAGCATATCAAAAACGTCACTAGGCAACTGTTCTAAGAGTCTTGGGTATGTCTTTAATATTTCTGAATATTGTAAACCTTCTACAGTTATACTAACGCCATCTAGACTGATTGAAGAAATTAAACCATCAATATCTCTAAATAACGCACAAGCGTCTACGTCAGGAGCAATCTCAGGCAATGCAACATCATGGAACAAATCTACCATCTCACCAGTAAAATCACGATACAACCCACGAGTATCACTACTTAGCTTGCAAACAGAAAAACGAAAATCCCCCGCATCGTGTACTTCCCAGTAATTTTCGGCACTAAATAAAAGATTTTGAACTGAATCTGGTAAAAATGCATTTTCGAAATCACTATCTCTATGAGCATCAGTCCATTCTTCGGCTTCTAAAAGATGTTTACTGAAATATACATCATATAAAAATTCTTTATCGGAAACCAGACGGTCATAAATTTTATTACACTCTTCATCAGTTAAATCTTCTGGTCCATCTACATGTCTCGGTAAAGTTATACTAGTTAATTCAGTCGTACCAAACATTGTTAGTTGTTCTCCACGAACAGTTTCAGGATCATAAATATTATTTTCAGTTGCATAAGACACCGATGAAGACCATAATTTTGAAACTACGATTCTTTTTCTTTCTGTACTAGCTTCTTTACGATGACTTTCTACCAAAAAACTCTGAGCGTAGCTATGCAAAAAAAAGTTACTCTCATTTCCAGCACAATAATTAATAAGTTCTGTAGAGCCTACAAAAGTATCGTCCTCATCAAAACCACCATGTTCATTCTGAACTGAGCAAAAGCTAATTGAAGAATGTAGTAGATGCATTTTGCTTTGAAATGTCAGATCCGACCACCTTACGTCTATAATCTCATCTATTGCTTCTTCGTTATCAGATAAATCAATTTTTATCATCACGTCATCGTCATCTAATGAAACTTTTCTAACTGATACTTGAAAATCAATTGAGTTATTAATATTATCTCTAGCATCAATCATTTCAGTTTTTTTGATATCAAAAAACTCATATCTCTGAGAGCTGTCTTTAATGAGATTATTAAATCGACCTTCTTTATACATAAATGAAGTATATCACTCACATTCTGGTATACTAAAAACTATAAAGTAATACATTATGCACTACACACCAAAAACATTTGATATTCCGGAGCTTGATGGGATTAGTAAACAAACTATTGAGGAACATATTGGTCTCTACAATGGTTATGTGAAACACGCCAATTTGATCTACGAAAAGATTACTGCTTTTAGTTCTGACCCGGAAAACAACGGCTACGCTATTTCCGAAATGCAGCGACGTTTTGGTTTTGAGTTTGGTGGTATGCGCAACCATGAGTACTACTTCACCCAGTTTGAAGGTGGTGCCAAGCCACTTCCGGCTGGAACATTAAAAGACCTAATGGAAGCACAATGGGGTAGTGTCGAAGCTTGGCAAGTACGCTTTACTAAGATTGCTATGACACGCGGTGTCGGCTGGGCTATGCTCTACATCGACCGCCAAACCAATCAGCTCGTGCAAACCTGGGTAGACGAACAACAGCTCGGACAACTCGCTGATCTAGATATTGTTCTTGGTCTTGATATGTGGGAACACTCTTACATGCTCGATGTTCCGCCAAGTCGTAAGAAGGAATATGTCGACGCCTTCTTCCGTAACCTCAACTGGGAAGTAGTAGCGGCACGGGTTTAACGAAAGAAAATAGGGACTTCAGTCTCATGAACAGCAGGGGTTTTAACTCCTGCTTTTTTTGTGATTGCTGGTTCTGACTCCTCGACAATCTCCCACTCGTCAACCAGTGCTGTTGTCTCTTGTTTAGTCAACAGTTTGGAGCCCGCTGGCACCGGAGATGGTGTGTGATACCGGTACAAAAACCACAAACCATACCCAAGTACTGCATATGCTACTGGAATCACCCAGACTGAAAAGGCTGGCACGGCAAAAGAAGCAAAGGGTACAGACGCAAACCACTGCGCGATAGTAGTGATGTACCACAATGACCAGTACGCGAGGTACGCAGAGAGTGATGCGAGTAGCGGCAACACAAATGCCAACAATCCAGTACTAAAAGTGAGTAGCATCGCCACCGGCACCATCGGCAACACCAGCACATTTACAATTATCGAGACAACTGAAATTTCTCCCATCTGATACAACAGTAATGGTAAGACAGCAATCTGTGTCGCAATGGTAGCTACCAGAAACGAACGCACACTTACTACATCAGGTACCCACAAAAATAACCGTTCGATTTGCGGTGCTAGCAGTATCAGTCC
>CAIMDH010000139.1 GCA_903839715.1 uncultured bacterium | reverse complement strand
GGGTTTTTTGGTACTAACCGCGGTTGGGCTGGTTGTGACGGCGGTGTGGTACTGCACCAGAATTCCGGCATTCACTATTACTACAGTCGAAGTGGAGGGTGGTATTACTATCGACGCCACTGGCGTAAGGAGTCGTGTTGAAAATGAACTGCAAGGCGCTTATTTACGGTTAGTGCCCAAGCGCTTTGCATATTTTTATCCGTACGAAAAAATCTTAGCGGCAGTAGAACAAGTTGACCGCATCAAAGACGTCGGAGTGGTACGTGTCTCTGGCACGACTCTTAAGGTGACCTACGGCGAGTACGTCCCGGATACTCTCTGGTGTCGTCTAGATAACCACAGTGAGTGCTACTTCCTTGATGGTACTGGCTATGCCTTTGCGGTCGCCCCGTCACTCCTTGGAGAGAGTGTTGTCCGGTACTACGACTCTGAAAAGGAGCTGGTGTTGAAGTCTCGCCCATTCACTGAAGATGACTATAAAGATACTAAAGTTTTTACTAACCAAATGGCTGATATCGGGTGGTATGTCTCACAGGTAGAGATCAACTCAGCTCGTGACGTATTTTATACTTTGGCAGGCGGTGGTGAAATTAAAGCAACTCTTACCGATGATCAGGAGAAACCATTTGAAAATCTCCAGACTATTCGCAACTCAGAAGAATTTAGTCATCTTGAACCCGGTAATTTTAAATACCTTGATTTACGCTTCGGAACTCGGGTGTTTGTGAATGAAGAATGGGAAGAGGTTGTAGCGACATCGACTGCTACTGGTACTGATGAGGCAGTCGTTGAAGCAGAAGAGACAATTGTTACCGTGGAAGCGATTGATCCGCTTGTAGAATAAGTATTCGTCGAGCGGAAAGTGTGATACAACAGAAACCTATGTCTTTTTGGCAAAATCTCAAAGCGCCATTTTTTGTACTGGCACCAATGGCAGACGTCACTGATGCGCCTTTTCGGCGGATGATTGCTAAGTACTCGGCACACACTCGTACTGACGGTACTGTAGGTGGGCCGGACGTCATGTGGACAGAGTTTGTGGCGGCAGACGGACTCGTGCGGGCGACGCCAGAAGGAAAGGTAAAATTGATGGCTGATTTGCGGTATGTGGAGGAAGAGCGACCGATTGTGGCGCAGCTCTTTACGCGCAATGAAGCGCATATGGAATACGCCGCCAAGCTCTGCCTAGAGCTAGGTTTTGATGGTATTGATATTAATATGGGCTGCCCGGCCGGGGCAATTATTGACCAGGGTTGTGGCGCAGCAATGATAAAAACTCCCGAACTTGCTAGGGCTGTGATACGAGCTGCTATGCGTGGAGCCAAGAGTCATGAGGGGGGCATTCCAGTTACTGTGAAGACTCGTCTCGGCTACAATACTGACCAGGTAGAGGAGTGGATACCGGCATTGCTCGCTGAGCAGCCGGCAGCGCTGACAATCCACGCCCGGACCCGCAAAGATATGAGTAAAGTACCAGCGCGCTGGGAGCGAGTGGCGCGCGTGGTGGAACTTCGTGATGCGCTGGCTCCGGGGGTAAAGATTATTGGTAACGGTGACGCGCTTTCACTCGCAGACGCACGCCTCAAGGCCGAACAAAGTGGTGCTGATGGTGTGATGCTCGGCCGGGCCATCTTTGGCAACCCGTGGCTCTTTCATCCTGATAAGAATATAGAGCAAATACCACTCGATGAGCGCTTGCGCGTTATGGTGGAACACACAAAACTCTTTGCAGAATTATTACCGTTCAAGAGTTTTGCCTTGATGAAAAAACACTACAAAGCGTATGTAAACGGTTTTCATGGAGCGAGTGAACTTCGAGCATTACTGATGGAGCAAGAGACCCCAGAACAGATTGCGGTCATCGTCGATCAGTTTTTGCAAGAACACTATTCAAGCATTCATACTGTTTAGTGTGACGATTCTCTTTTGTTCGGAAACTTCTCTACATACAATAAGCTTGGTAAGTAGAGAAGTTTGTGTGAAAATATCCATACATAACATAACTGCGCATGTCTGAAAAGTTTCCACAAAATCATTTGGTAAACAAAACAGCTTCAGTCGAAGCTGTTTTGTTTAATGAAGTAGAAGTTGAAACAGATACGTCTGAAAAAGATGACTTCGAAAGACTACATCTTGAAATTGAAAACACATGGAATAATGTAACTGCTGAAGCGTATGGTAGTCTACCCCCACCTCTATCGCAAGAACTAGAACAATCAAATAAAATAGAGCTGGAGAGAGAGTATGACGAAGAAAAATTCTCAAAAGAAATCGCAGATTTTTTTACTGAAGATGCATTGAATAAACTTCCTATTGATACTACTGAAATTCAGCCACTTTTGACACTTTTTACTGAAGGAAAATCAATTACTGAAATTCTTATTGATGAGCAAACAAAGCCCTATGCTTTGGAAGCATTAAGAATCTTGGCATTATATAAGTCTGAGGACTCACATAGTCAAGTGACGCATTTTTTGTCTAAAGAATTTAAAAGTTTTTTGAGGGATTTTAGTAACACAAATACTAAAATTAGTGAGTCGGAGGATGGTTTGTCCCCATATGATCAAAGACGAATATTTAACAACACTAGCTATCTAGTGAGTGAAGCACTAAAAAACTCAAATGAAGCTGATAAGAATGATCTAGAACAATGGCTTGCTTGTACCATAGATACATACAATGTTTACAATCCCGACTACGTTTCACTGCAAGGGTCTCAAGATACAATCAATGAGTATGTGTATAAAAACATACTACTTAAAGCAGATAATAAAGACTTAATTAAAAAAACTGTAGAACACATGTCATTCCAGGAAGTTATGGGTGTGTTGCGTGAGCAACTTAGTTCTAGTGTACCGATGGATTCAAAAAAGGAAATTGTCGGCCAGTTGACAGATAGAATTGGCTTAGACCGGAAAGCAATAGAGCACTGGGAAAAATCAAAGGTGTTTTATAAAAAAGATACTGCAGGAAATGATGTCTTTCGAGAAAGTTACGAAGAAAATCTTGAGGCGGCACAGGCATTGGAAAGTACACTTCCCGGTTCGGCAGATAAGTTATTTAAAGAATACGGTATTGCAAATTTTAATCGATATGATCAAAAAATGCTTTTACGACAGATTGAAAATGAAAGCGTAGATAAACCGTATGGGGTTGTAGCGTTGCCAGAATCTGACTGGAACGGTGCGTTTGGTTATTTGCAAAAGAGTCTATCAAACATGGGACAGCAGCTTAATGCTGGTGGTTATGAAGTTCGGTTTATTGAGGTAGGAACTCAGTATGAAATGGCGAAAAGACTAGCGCGACTAAACAATAAATACAACAAGCCTGAAAATGGAAATAGAATTGGGTTTTTGGTATTGGGTGGTCATGGGACTAGAGAAACGATTGCGCTGAGTGATCAAGAAGCTCATCCAATCCCACCCCCTCTACCTGGAGACTATGAAGATTACCAAAAGCAGTTTGACGAATGGGAGATTGCAAACAAAGGGATTGGTGCGCGAAGACCTCAAATTCTAATGGCTGATCTTGAGGAAGGGGGAGGAAAAGGTATTAGACGTGCCGCAGAGGATTGGTTTGAAGAAGAATCAACAGTTGTCCTTGTTTCATGTAGTACTGGTACAGAAGGTGGTATAGCTCAAAAAATCTCAAAAGAACTCGCTTTTGAGACTGTTGCTCCTAAGCAACCCACAAACGTGGAGTCTATAACTGTAAACTTTAACGAAAAAGGAAAGCCTGAATTTGAAGTTAATTACTTTAATGTAGGGGAAGAAGTGCAAGCTGTCAGGTATGTAGCTGGAAACCCTAGTAGTAATTAATGACTTCGCATTGGGTAGTAGTAGTCAATTCTCTACTAGTTGTCCACCTCTTCGTATTACAGTACATATTTACTTGATACACTATAGAAAGATGAACGAGATTTTACACGCCAATATTTTCTTTATCATTGCCAGCATCGCGGTGGTCTGTTTTTGTATACTCGTATCAATTGCGTTGTATCATGTGATTCAGATTCTTAAGCTCATTCGCTCAGTCCTTGATCGGGTTGAGGCTGGGAGTGAAGTATTGGCTAGTGACTTATCTCAAGTTCGTATGTTTTTTGCTGAGGGAGGCTTCCTCTCTCGTCTTGTGGGGATGTTACCAGGTGTTCCAAAAACACCAAAAGCTCGCCGCAAACGAACAGTTACTAGAGATGTTGATAGTGAATAATAATATTTTTATGGCAGACAAGAAAAAAGTAGCACCGAGTATAGTTACCAAAAACCAAGCGGTCGGAATCGGAATCGGTCTCACAGCAGCCGCAGTAGCCGCAGCTGGAGCATA
This sequence comes from uncultured bacterium, assembly GCA_903839715.1. Taxonomy (GTDB): domain Bacteria; phylum Patescibacteriota; class Minisyncoccia; order Phycocordibacterales; family UBA918; genus OLB19. The sequence continues at coordinate 3,150 of CAIMDH010000139.1, read as the reverse complement.
CTTCCTTTACGGTAGTAAGTCAGCCGCTAAGAATCGTAAGGCAGTAAAGAGCTGGACTCTGAAGGCTAAGGCCGAAGTACTCGAAAAGTTAGAAGAGGCACAGAACATGAGTCAAGCAGAATACCTCGCACTTATTGATGGAGTAGCTGCAGCGTACCAAGGGGTGAAGTCAGCTTCAAAAACTGATCTTTCAACTTTCAAAAAAGAAATGAAAGAGCATTGGGTAGGTATCGCGAAGAGTGTTGCACCAAAGAAGAAAGCGGCCGTCAAAAAAGCGGTTGCAAAAGCAGTCGCTAAAGTAGCCGCCCCGGTCAAGAAGGCAGTTAAAGCAGTAGAAAAAAAGTAACCAAAGTTGTCACACTCCCCGAGCCTTGCGCTCGGGGAGTAGTGTTATGATATAAGGGTATATGCCCAAGATTTTAAGAAAGAGTACTTTTCTAGTTGTTTTTTTTGCTACCTTGGTTCTAGCGACCACTGTGTTTTCTAGTCAATCACCAGTGCCGGTCACTTCAGTGCCTGAGTATAGAATTGAGTCAGAACCAGCGCCAGTCTCCGCTCTGTCGTATTTGGTATTTGATGTTGCAACTGGAGAAGTACTGGCAGCTAAAGAACCTGGCACGGTACGATCAGTGGCTTCGGTTACTAAGCTACTTACTGCTGCCACGTTGGTACAAAATACAGACCTAGAGCAGGTCGGTGTTTTGGAGTGGAGTGACGTTGTGTCCGAAGGCAGAGCTGGAAAGTTAGAAGTTGGTGATGTGTATACATATCGAGAACTGCTGTTCCCGCTACTCCTAGAATCCTCAAATGACGCGGCGGCATTTTTTGAACGTGAGACCACAGGCGAGTTGGTGACACAGATGAATAGTCTTGCGGTCAGTATTGGTATGTCGGAAAGTAGCTTCGCTGATGCCTCTGGCCTCTCTGAGTATAATCAATCCACTGCAGCTGATCTTAAAATGCTACTTACCTATGTCGCGACCAATGTCCCATATGTGCTTGATATCACTACCTTGCCACAATATATAGGCACCTACACCGGCTGGTTCAATAATAACCCAGTCCAAGACAATGCGTATCTAGGTGGCAAGCATGGATATACTACTGCTGCTGACCGGACACTGGTGGCATTATTCGAAGAAACTTTTGCAACTGAGTCACGTACTCTCGGCTACATTCTTTTAGGCAGTGCTGATTTAGTCAAAGATACCGCGCTTCTGCGTACATTTGTCCATGAATCGGTTCGTTATGAATAATCTGTTATACTAGGATACTATGTCAGAACACGGAGCTTTATATCGAAAATATCGACCGCAGGAATTTACTGAAGTGCGCGATCAAGACCATATTGTGAAGGTCTTGGAGGGTGCTATCAAGAAAGGAGATATACCACACGCCTTACTTTTTTCAGGTACGCGTGGTACCGGTAAGACCACACTAGCGCGGATTTTTGCCAAAGCTATTGGCACCAGTGCATTTGATCTCTATGAGATAGATGCTGCGAGTAATCGAGGTATTGATGATATTCGTGAACTCAAAGAAGCAGTACATACGTCACCATTTGAATCAAAGTACAAAGTATACATAATCGATGAGGTGCACATGCTCACCAAAGAAGCTTTTAATGCTCTCTTGAAGACACTAGAAGAGCCACCAGCACATGTCATTTTCATCCTTGCTACCACCGAAGAAGAGAAATTACTCGACACTATTTTGTCACGTTGTCAGGTGTTTCGTTTTCGCTCACCATCCCGTGCGGTCCTGGCCGAGACGGTGACTGATATTGCCAAAAAAGAAGGTTTCACTTTAGATCCAGACGCTGCCGATCTGATTGCAATTGCGGCTGATGGTTCCTTCCGTGATGCGCTCGGCGTGACCCAAAAAGTCATCCTGGCCTCTGGTGATGTGATTGGTAGTGCCAACGAAGTAGCGGCTATTATCGGCGCTCCTCGTGGTGAGATTTTGCTTTCATTACTCAAGGCACTTCATGCTGGCGCGACTGATCAGGCATTGACGGCGCTTGAGGAGGCAGTATCGCTCCATGTCGACATGAAGTTGTTTGCAAGGTTACTGCTCGAAAACCTGCGCGCAGTGATGCTGCTTCGACACCAGCCAGCCAAAGCCGAGACACTGCTTGCTAATTTCGGTCCTGAAGCAAAAAAGTTGTTAGCTGAGTTGGCCAAAAGTTCACCCTCACCACTAAATTCCCAAATGCTCCTTAAGCTACTTACTGCGACTGAACAAATTACCTATTCACCGATCCCGCATCTACCCCTTGAGATTGCTGTGATAGAAGTAACGGCTAAAAAATAATCTATGGATGTGTATTTTGTACGACACGGCGAAACAGATGGTAACGTGGCAAGGCGACATCAGCACCCTGAGACTATGCTTAATGAGCGAGGTGTAAAGCAGGTGACCACAGTGGCGTCCGCAATTGCTAATCTCAAGCCCACCCATATTATTACCAGTACGCAGCTGCGGGCCGTGCAGTCGACCAAAATCATTGCCAGTTACTGCGAGGATGTGATTCCTGATACGCACCCGGCTTTTGAGGAGCTCAAGGCGCCCCGCTGGCTCATCGGGAATCGCTTTGTTGGTCTTACTACCTTCTGGTACGTGTGGGCGTGGTTTTGGGGCGAGACTGTAGCAGAAGGGGAGAGTTACCGGGAATTTTTGGAACGTATCAAAGAAGCTCGCACACACCTAGAGACATTGCCTGCCGATGCTCGAGTAGTCGTGGTCTCACATGCTGTGTTCACTAACATATTTTTGGAGCACCTCTGCACCGACAAACCAATGAGCTTCTGGCGCGCCATACGTCGCTTTTGGCTTATCTTGCGTATCCGCAATGCCGCGATACTGCACTTACGATATGACAAATCCATACAAGGCACCTGCGGTTGGAAATTCCTCTCAGCAGCACGTGTGTATCTAAAGTCTTGAATCTTTCCCAGACTATGGCAGTATAGTGCCACCAGAGCAATACAGATTAAGTACGAAGTAAGAAGTGAAAGAACAAAAAACAAAGCAAAATGAATCCTTGCCGATTCATCTAATGGTAGGATGCTTCCCTCTGGAGGAAGTCATTGGGGTTCGAGTCCCTGATCGGCAGCATATCACGTTGAGATGTAACTAAAACATCATCTT
>CAIMDH010000138.1 GCA_903839715.1 uncultured bacterium | reverse complement strand
TGACATAGTATATACACTGTATATACTTACCACATGGAAACAAATATTCAAAAGTGGGGAAACAGTCTAGGTGTTAGGCTCCCTCAAGCTCTTGCTGCCAAAAAGGCATTTAAACTTGGAAGTCGTGTGTTGGTTTCCGAAACTGACACTGGCTTGGCGATTGAAATTGTGGAGCAGCCTAAGGTTACACTAGACGCATTACTTAAAGCTGTTACAAAAAATAATACACCGTCAGAAATCTCGTGGAATGAGTCAGTAGGTAAAGAGGTATGGTAAATAAAGTGTATACTCCAGACCGTGCAGATATCGTCTGGATAAATCTCAATCCAAATCTGGGTAGAGATCAATCAAATCACCGTCCTGCATTAGTTATTTCTCCAAAGGCATATAATAAAAAAACCGGCTTAATGATAGTGTGTCCTCTGACTAGCAAAATTAAGGGTTATCCGTTTGAGGTGTCTATCAAAAAAATGGAAGAAGAGAGTGCGGTTTTGGTTGACCAGATTAGGACACTCGATTGGCAGGAGCGAGGAGTGCGATTTTGGTGTAAGGCTCCGAATGGAGTTTTGGAAGAAGTGCAAGCCAAACTTTCTGTATTGCTAATGTAGGCCGCTTTCCCTAGGTTGGTCTTCGGAGTGAATGCTTTTTGGTTTCTTGGGGTGGGCGGGGATAACGACAGTAATAAGGGGATGGTATACTAGAAGGCATCATGTTCAATAAGACTTTTTATCGGTTTCTGCTGAGTTTTGTGGCGGTGGTGGCGGGCACGCTCTTTTTTATTTTAGTGGTGGGCTTGGGTGTATAATAGTTTTGTATGATTAAAATCACGGATCAGTATTTTTGGAATGTAGTATTTTTGCTCTTCTTTACCTTGCTGGTAGTAATGGGGGCGATTATTTTGGAGACAGAAGCGCGGGTGAAGCTCTCTGAGCTTACGCTCACTGACTTTGTGCTTATTACTCTCGCAACCTGGCGGCTGACACGACTCTTTGTGTATGATGCGTTGACCAAGTTTTTCCGTGAGCAATTTTGGGACGTGGTAAAGGTCGGAAAGGGGTACGATCTTGAGAAACCGAAGTTTGGTCCTAGACGTACTCTTGCTGATCTTCTCTCTTGTCCGTGGTGCGTGAGTACCTGGGCGGCCGCATCAGTGATTTTCTTTTATCTCCTCACGCCGTACGCTCTGTATCCAGTGCTTATCCTGGCTGTCTCCGCTGTAGCGACCTTTTTCCAGCTCACGAGTAACGTGATTGGACATAAGGCCGAGCAGCTCAAAAGAGAAAACGAAGTATAATTCACATACACTCCGAAAAGGAAATATTTGGTTTACTTCAGAGTAGATATAAGTAACTTATTTAGGAAGTAATTTTTGTTCTATGCAATTATCTGCAGCATGTGTGGAGACGTTACTCCATGCCGAAGCAAAAGCGCTGGCGACCAAGAGTAGTGCAGGGGAAGTAAACGTAGTGCCGGTGTCGACACTAAAGATGGTGGGGGATGAGATTTTGCTGGTTAATTATTTCTTTGGCCAGACGCTAGAAAATATACAAAGTAATCCGGAGGTAGCGTTGGCATATTGGAAGGGTCTTGAAGGCTACCAGCTTAAGGCTGTAGCGCGCTACGAGACGACAGGCGCGCTTTTTGATGAGGTGGTGATGTGGATTAAAGAGATACTCCCAAGCCGTGTCGTGAAGGGGATAGTCATTCTGACACCACAGTCGGTACGTGATATTAGTGCAGACGCGGAGCGAGCAGGGAAGGTGGTGGGGTAAGTTAAAAACCGGTAAAGGAAGCAATGCTTCCTTTACCGGTTTTTATTGTCGGGATAGGCGGAATTGAACCGCCGCCACGTGCACCCCATGCACGCACACTACCACTGTGCTATACCCCGAAAAAGTCCGGGGGACTTTTCCGCTCCGTGCAATTCGTAGCCGGTCAGTCAGCGTACGTACTATACTCAAGTCGTTAGAAAGTATGGATTGAAACTGACACTACACATCATACCAAAACTTGGTTTTGGGAAAAAGAGGAATTGCCGGCGCCCCTTTACGTCTCGCCCTCTTTCTGGTATATTCTCCGGACCAGGCTCATGACAGTTGGTCGCACGAAAGTGCGGTAATGACTAGCAATAGTCGCCGACCGAGGTCCACTCTTTTAGATTGGGGTCGAAGCCTAAGATACGTTTATACTACAGCGTATCCATGGCCTGTGTTGTTACTTATAATCCTCAAAAGTTGATTCATGGCAATTACAAAAGCTAAGAAGCAGGACATTCTTGCGAAGCTTGAAACCGTCCGCGACAATTCAGAGTCTATCGTCTTTGTACACTACAAAGGCCTCTCTGTTGCCAATACCACCGCTATGCGTAAGGAATTACGTGAGAAGGGAGTAGGGTACTTTGTTGCAAAGAAGACACTGATGACAAAAGCGTTTGGTACTACCTTCACAGGTCAAATGCCAAACCTTGATGGAGAAATTGCTGTTGCTTTCAGTAGTGACGCAATCGCTCCAGCGCAAAGCATTAAAGAATTTTCTGGAAAGTTCAAAGACAATCTCGCGATTGTGGGAGGAGTATTCCAAGGAGTCTTTAAGTCAAAGGAGGAAATGGTTGAGATTGCTTCAATCCCACCACTCCAAGTTCTCCGTGGTATGTTCGTCAATATTATCAATTCCCCAATTCAGGGTCTTGTTATTTCTCTCGACGCTATCGCTCAGAAAAAAGCCTAGTTCACCTAATCTGCTTCGTTGCACTGCAGAAATTTTTACTCACCGTACATTTAGTACGGCTCGCAAAAATTTCTTTGTGCGCCTCGCAGCTCAGGCAACCTAGACCTTTTTAGAAAATTAAAAATATTTACACTAAAATTAGTATGTCAGAAGAAACAACCGTAGCTGCAACCGAAACAGTAGAGATTCCAAAAGAGTTTAAGGCTCTCATTGATCAAGTAGAAAAGATGACTGTACTTGAGCTCCACGCTCTTGTGAAGGTTCTCGAGAAGCACTTTGGTGTTTCTGCACAAGCGGTAGCCGTAGCAGGACCAGCAGCAGGACCAGCAGCTGAAGAGCAGTCAGAATTTACTGTTGAGCTCACCGATGGTGGCGCACAGAAGATTGCAGTTATCAAGGTAGTCAAGGAGGTACTTGGTCTTGGACTCAAGGAAGCCAAGGACCTTGTAGACGCTGCTCCATCAGTAGTAAAGGAAGGTATGAAGAAGGAAGATGCTGAGGCTCTTAAGGTAAAGCTTGAGGCAGCTGGCGCAAAGGTAACTTTGAAATAAGGTTAAAAAACTACTCCCTTCCGGGAGTAGTTTTTTAATACCTATATTTTAATTACCTTTGCACCAGAGCCGGAAGCGCGTATCAGAAGAAATAGTCTGGGAGACTATTTCTTCGAAAGCGCTGAGGCGGGGTAGCGAACACTTGGCCAATTCGTGAGTGAAACGAGTGAATTTGCTTAGTGATTCGTGACGGCGCAAAGGTAACTTTCAAGTAAGTGAGAGTCGTGCGAAAGTTTACTTTTGCATGACCGAGCGCATGCAGAGAGAAAGGTCTCCTTACTTTAAAGTAAATTTCTTAGTTCAAAATAAAAACCTCGCATTTGCGAGGTTTTTATTTTGGCAAGAAATCTTCAAAGTTACCTTGCCTTATAATAAGGTTATTGGCCTAAATAAAAAACCCCACACGGGTGTGGGGTTAATTGATAGGTTCGAGTAAACGAAACAAAGAGTTCTTCGGTAACGGCAATCGATAGAGTTCATTCGTGCTCAAGAGCAGATACGCAATTTTCAGTCTAGGACTGAGGTGGTGCAATTCGGTCTCGAGCGGGTGTATCGCGTCCTTGGTGAGGAGGGCGCTGTCGAGATAAATCATATCTGCGTCGTTGAAGCGTTTCAAGTAGCGATAACTGTCACTTAGTGTGTTGAGACAAACCAAGGGTGCGGTATTACGCTCATAGAAAATTTGATATCTAACAATGTCGTTCGGGCTAACTAAAAGAACTGTCCCTGCGGAAATGATCTTAGACATGGTGTCACCTCCAGAAAGTTAATGGGCCTACAGTAGTTATATGACAAATTTCTTTTTTCCACAACACCACTCGGTTAATCTGTCCAGATTTGCGCTTTCTCCTTGCGTGCTATAATCACGCGACATCTGTATGGCAGACCCTCTTTCTATCTTGTTTGGCAGCCAAGCTCGAGTAAAATTGCTACGCTTTTTTCTCTTTAACCCCTCTAAGGAGTTTACTTTTGAGGATATGTGTAAACGTGCAAAGCTGGTACGGCGTACTGCGCGTACCGAAATATCAGCACTAGAGCGAGCTGAAGTAATCACTAAACGAACACTGTACGTTATAACTCTTGGTAAGGACGGTAAAGAAAAGAAGACTAAAGCTATTGGATATGGACTTAACAAGAAATTTCCAGAGTTACAAGCTTTGCAGACATTTCTATTTGAAACAGCTCCCGTAGATGGTAAAACGCTTTTATTGCATCTACGTAAGGCTGGCACTGTTGATTTTTTGGCGGTAGCAGGGGTGTTTGTCCGTGAGTTTGAGCAACAGCTTGATGTCCTGATTGCAATGAAGAAAGTTTCACAAGCTAAAATCGAGACGGCGATTCGTTCACTGGAGGCTGAGATTGGGATAGAAATTCGCTTCGCGATTATGACTTCCGATAATCTATTGTACCGAGTCGGTATGAATGACAAGCTGACACGCGACGTATTTGATTACAAACACCAGATACTGATTGATCGGATCGGGGTTCGTGATGAGTTGCACACAGGTTCATTTAGAGGGTAGGGAAGAGACTAAAGCCCGGCGCCATAAAGCGCCGGGCTTTAGTTTTTCCTACGCAAGCAACAAAAAATAAGGCTTATTTGTCCTGTGTATAAAACTGTTGATATAAATGTAGATAACTAAGCCTCGTTTGCCACACTGAGCGCTTGACTTTATTTTTTGATTGTATACAATGGCGCCTACGTATTTATGAGTATTGGGAACTAAGGGAGCTAGTCGCACAGAACTTTCGCAACCGCGAATGTACTGCCGCGACAACGCGGTCTTTTTTATCCAAAACTCAAGGGGGTACGCGATACTTGATAATTGCATATTCTAGGAACAGGTTGATAAGGCCTGTTCCGCAAAATCCTCGCTAGTTCGACGCTAGCGAGGTAATAGCGCAAAAATTGCGAGGCAATTTTGCGCTGTAGGTAAAAAGCGGTTTGTTGGGTAAAGACAATTGCCATTTGGCGGGTCTTTTCGTCCCCAGCAAACCAAACACAAGTCTGGTTCTGATTATTGTATTTTTCAGAGACCAGACACACTCAGAATTGTACAGCGGTGTACAAAATCGCATTTGGTAAGAGAGTAGTACGTATGTACTGTTCCTTACAGGAATGTAAGGGTGTATGGTGGATGCCTAGGCTTCAAGAAGCGATGAAGGACGTGTTATGGCTGCGATAAGTTTCGGCGAGGTGCCAAATAACCTTTGACCCGGAAATTTCCGAATGGGGAAACCCTCCTGCTATCAGCAGGAATCTACGTATGTAGATGCGCACCCAGCGAAGTGAAACATCTCAGTAGCTGGAGGAATAGAAAGCAATAACGGAACTTTCTTTCTGAACAGATGCATTGCATCATGTTCAGGGACTAGTTCCTGGACGTTGGTGCTCTGCGCCATTATGTTCAGGAAGAAGGTTCTTGCGATTCCCTTAGTAGCGGCGAGCGAAACGGGAACAGCCCAAACCATTAATGTTTACATTAATGGGGTTGTAGGGCTCAGACGGCATTTAGTTGCAAAGAGTTATAAAATGTATGTATAGAAAAATGAGTTGGAAAGCTCGACCCCAGTAGGTAATAGTCCTGTATTCGAAATGCATATGTCTCTTTTGTTTGAGTTCCTGAGTAGTTCGGGACACGAATAGCCCGAATGAATCTGCCAGTACTAACTGGTAAGGCTAAATATTCTTGGAGACCGATAGTGAACAAGTACCGTGAGGGAAAGGTGAAAAGAACCCCGGAGAGGGGAGTGAAATAGATCTGAAACCATACACCTACAAGGAGTCGGAGCCTCAATTTATTGGGGTGACGGCGTGCCTATTGAAGAATGAGCCGGCGAGTGTACCTTTATCCTTTGTCTAAGTGGTAGACCCACGGAGGCACAGTGAAAGCGAGCGTGAATAGCGCGAATATAGGGTAGGGGTACGACCCGAAGCGTGATGAGCTTACCATGAGCAGGGTGAAGCGACTGTAATAGGTCGTGGAGGCCCGAACCCGTTAGCCGTACAAAACTATGGGATGACTTGTGGTAAGGAGTGAAAAGCTTATCGAATTACGTAATAGCTGGTTCTCTCCGAAACAGCTTTTGGGTTGGCGTTGCGTGGTCCCTCTGGGGGTAGAGCACTGGAAGGAGCAAACAGGGAGAAATCTCGTTGCTCCTATCAAACTCCGAATACCAGTAGATTATAGCGCAGCAGTTAGACTATGGGGGAGAAGCTCCATTGGTCGAAAGGGAAACAGCCCAGATCGCCAGTTAAGGTCCCTAAATATATACTCAGTGCAACTTGAGGAGGTGAGGATTCTCAAACAATCAGGAGGTTGGCTTAGAAGCAGCCATCCTTTAAAGAAAGCGTAACAGCTCACTGATCGAGAGTCCTTGCGCCGAAGATGATCGGGGCTCAAGTATATTACCGAAACTGCGGATTTCCATGATTTATCATGGGAGTGGTAGGAGAGCGTCCTTCTCTGCGATGAATCCAAGGCGAGAGCCGCGGTGGAGCGAGGAGGAGTGAGAATGCCGGCACAAGTAACCGCAAGACGGGTGAGACCCCCGTCCGCCGAAATACCAAGGTTTCCTTTGCTATGTTGATCAGCGAAGGGTTAGTCGGTCCTAAGGGAATCCCGAATGGGGGACCCGATGGATAGCAGGTTAATATTCCTGCACACTGTTATGTTCCTATGGAGGGACGGAGCGTTGTACTTATAGCATCTTATTGGATTGGTGCTGGAGCTTTGAGGAAGTCACGTTGGCAAATCCGCGTGGCAATATTCCGAGATGAGTCTGAATGCGCGGCTACGGCCAAGCAAATATAAAGAGCACGCTTCCGAGAAAAACTTCGTTTGGGTTAAACATAACGGTTCCGTACCGCAAACCGACACAGGTGGTAGAGTCGAGAAGACTAAGGCGAACGAGTGATTGGTCCTCAAGGAACTCGGCAAAAAAGCGGCCGTAACTTAGGGATAAGGCCTGCCTCTACAGCAATGTATGAGGCCGCAGCGAAAGATTTCCTGCCGACTGTTTAACAAAAACACAGCTCTCTGCGAACACGTAAGTGGATGTATAGAGGGTGACGCCTGACCTATGCTGGAAGGTTAAATATGGGGGGTGATATGATCTTCGGATTGTATTGCTGGACTATATAAGCCCCAGTAAATGTCAGCGATAACTATAATCGTTCTAAGGTAGAGCGCATTTCCCGTAAGGGAAGTACGCTCTACGGATTAGAACGGTTATAGGTTTAAACAGCCTAGCCATAGTTACCTTACCTCTAGAAATAGAGAGTAATCCAAATCTAGCCAACAAGAGACCAAATGCTAGACATCTGACCACCCTGATTTATTTCTTGGTGAAGATGAAGATAGAGTCCTATTGGTGCACAGACAAGTAAGGCTTGTCGTTAAGAAGGAAAAATAGAGCGTATTTCCTTGTCGGGTAAGTTCCGACGTGCACGAATGGCGTAACGAGTGGGAAACTGTCTCGAGGACCAGCTCGGTGAAAATACAATCGCGGTAAAGATGCCGCGTACCTGCAGATAGACGAAAAGACCCCAGGTGCTTTACTGTAGCTTCGTATTGGGGCTATTGAATTAATGCGTAGTATAGGTGTGAGACTTTGAAGTGGGCTTTCGGGTACCATGGAGTCGTCAGTGAAATAGCACCCTTTAATTTGGTAGTCTCTAACCTGTTAGAAAAAATCTATCAGAGACAGTGCGTGGCAGGCAGTTTTAGTGGGGCGCTACCCTCCCAAAAAGTAACGGAGGGGTCTCAAGGTTGGTTAGGTGCGAATGGAAACCGTACCGATAGTGTAATGGCATAAACCAGCTTGACTGTAAGGCGTAGATGCCGAACAGACGCGAAAGCGGAGCATAGTGAACCGATGGTACGCGTTAGATGCGGCCGGAGATTACCCGATAAAAGTAACCCTGGGGATAACAGGCTAGTCGTGCCCAAGCGTCCATAGCGACGGCACGGTTCGGCACCTCGATGTCGGCTCGACTTATCCTGGGGCTGGAGCAGGTCCCAAGGGTTTGGCTGTTCGCCAATTAAAAAGTCACGTGAGCTGGGTTTAGACCGTCGTGAGACAGGTTGGTCTCCTATCTACTGCAGGCGTCGATTCTTGAGGAGAGTTGTTCCTAGTAAATTTTTGCTACTTCAGAGAGAGATCTCTGATGACAACATGGCTTATAACGGTGAAGTCTACGTCACTTTCGGTTTTAGAATTTAATGCGCCACGGTCCAGTGTGCATTAAACTCGCTTGAGGACCGGAATGTTGATATGATAATACCGTGGGAAGTCGATCCAAAACAGATTTAGCATACATTGCAGGTTTCCTTGATGGAGATGGAAGCATAATGTTGCAGATAAAACTACGAAACGACACTAGTCGTGGCGTCAGATTTATGGCAACTATATGTCTCTATCAAGATACTTGCCACGCAGAACCACTTAAGTGGATGCGTGAAATCTTAGAAATCGGATACTTATCCAATCGTAATGATGGGATGACCGAGCTAAGAATTAATGGTTTTGTTTCAGTACAAAAAGTATTGACTCAGTTGCGACCTTTTATCAGATTCAAAACAGTTCAAGCGGATGCTTTATTGCAAGCTTGTACAATCTTGAGTTCGAAAACAATTAGCAAGCTGAGTGAGTATGAGTTGCGAAGCTTAGTAGATTTTGTCTTTTTAATTAGAGGCTGTAACTACAAAAGCCACGCTACTTTGAGTAAAGAAACTTTGCTACTTCGATTGGGTTTGACCCCGTAACGACTTGCGCTGAAAGACGCGCGGACGCATAGGTAGAGGAATCATTTCTTAGAAAATGACTGCTTCTATGTGTAAGATGCCATCACCCTCACTACTATCCATGTAGACGGGTGAAGATATAGTCTGTGCTCCTTGAAAGAGGGGAATAAACGACGAGAGGACCGGAATGAACGAACCTCTGGTCTATCGGCTGTCACGCCAGTGGCACCGCCGAGTAGCTATGTTCGGAATGGATAACCGCTGAAAGCATCTAAGCGGGAAGCCAACTCCAAGATTAGGAATCATTAAGTCCCCTGAGAGATGATCAGGTTGATAGGCACTAGATGGAAGTACAGCAATGTATGGAGTCAAGGTGTACTAATAGGGCGTATTTCCTGTAAGGAACAGTGCATATCTCTGCAATGCAGAGAGCGCTAAATAGTTTCTTATAGTTGAGTGAGAATATTTGAGTACCTTTATACAGTTCTCGTTTATTCGGTCATGTAAATAAAAGTAAAACTTTTATTTACATGACTCTCAAGTCACTCAACTGTAAGGAACAGTGCAAATGTACTGTGCTTACAAGGCGATAGTACAACAGCTGTACAATTTTGAAGTGTAATTGTGTTCAATGTCGGGAAAAGCAAAGCTTTTCCCGACACCTACAAATAATAGAATATGCAACGCATGTATCGCGTGAAATGGTAACGGAGAGTAGCTCAGTTAGGTAGAGCACTGAGCCTAAAGGCTCAGATGTCGTAAGTTCAAATCTTACCCCTCCGACCACCCATTTTCTTTATAATAAAGAAAATGGGATCATTTCACGCAATGCATGACAAGTATCAAAAAGTTATTGAAAATTTAATGTTGGTGCTTTAGCGAGAGGGGTGAGAAGTGACTCAATGTCACTTCGCAAGACCTTGCCTATTATTTCTTGAGGAAACGAAAAGAAATAATGACTTTCAAGTGAACGAGCGAAGTAAAAATGAATTTTTACTTCCGAGTGAACGCTGAAAGGAAACTATGTTTACAAGGTGTACAGAATCTGTAAGATTTACCCGATGTCGCTAAATAACTCACAAAAATAGTCATTGAAAATTTAATGTTGGTGCTTTAGCGAGAGGGGTACACCCGATCTCATTCCGAACTCGGAAGTTAAGTCTCTCATCGCCGATGGTACTCCGTAAGGGGAAGAGTAGGTAGGCGCCAACATTAAGTTTTTAATACTCCTAAATAAAAACCAGTCTTCATGACTGGTTTTTAACTGACACCAAACTTATTGGCTATACTGGTATATCTACATGTTGTTAGCTCGTTATACACAGTCTCTTGTGTATAATTTCACTCCCGCAGATACATCCGCAGGCTATACATAAATTATTTTGACTAATATCTCTATTTCACAATCCACAAGCTGTCGGTGACCGGTCTCAAATAATCTGACTGGTACACAGGTTATCTATACAGTACGTACCACAATCACCAGCCCTAAGTCTGGTGATTCTGTATCTTGTATACTCTCAATAAAGTGCCAAACAGACTCAGGTCTTCTGATATACTTTAAAGATATGAGTAGTTTTAGATCTTGGGCGTTTTGGCGCAGACTTCAGTATGGGAGCGGCTTTTTAATTTTTTGGAGCATTATTGGAGTTAGTGTGTACTTTATCTACTTCACTGTCGAGCCAACGTGTTTTGATGGTATCCAAAATAATGCAGAAACAGGAGTTGACTGCAATGGCAGTTGCGTCCGTATCTGTGCCTCTAGTGTCATTCCACCGCAAGTAGTGTGGGCTGAGAGTTTTAGAATTGTAAATAATCAGTACAATGCCGTGGCGTATGTCGAAAATAAGAATAGTGAAGCAGCCACGCCGGCGCTCGCCTATACCTTCAAATTATTTGCAGGAGATGATGTAATTGCTGAGCGTTCAGGAACAACCATCTTACCTCCTAATAGTGTCTACCCAATCTTCGAAGGACGGATTTTAACAAAAGACGAAAGAGTTCCTACTAAGACCGAGATTGTGCTTACTCCGGCTGATATGTGGCAACCAGCAAAAGTTGGGCGTACACAGTTTAGGACTCTTGATGTCGAGCTCTTGAGTACTGACTCCAGACCGCGTTTAAATGTGGATGTAGAAAATACTGAATTGTCCGAAGCTCGAGACGTGGAAGTGGTAGCGACGGTCTTTAATCGCGCTGGTCAGCCGGTAACTGCATCTCAAACTTTTATCGATGTCTTTGCTCCACGAAGTACACAAAATATTGTGTTCACCTGGCCAAGTTCAATTGCTAAAACTGTGCGAAGTTGTGAAGTGCCTTCAGATATTATGCTAGTACTTGATCGCTCAGGCTCAATGGCTGCTGATGGAGGTACACCACCTGAGCCACTTGAAAGCGCCAAGCAAGCCGCCAAGTCCTTTGTACGTTTAGTGCGTGCTACTGATACTATTGGTTTTGTATCATATGCTACTGTGCCTAGTGAGCCACTAGAACAAATGTTAACTGCCAATCCTGCATTACTTGACGAGGCTATTGAGAAGGTAAAAATGGGCGAGGATGGGGTGCAGTACACCAATATGGGCGCGGCATTTGCTGCCGCCTATACAGAGCTTACAAGTACTCGCCATCGCGAAGATGCTCGTAAAGTAATTGTAATATTGACTGATGGTGATGTTACAAGACCGCTAAACCCAGAGACTGGTCTTGCTGATCGTGACTATGCAGCTACCTATGCGCGCACTCAGGCTGAAAAAGCCAAAGCCGAAAACGTGACAATTTACACTATTGGATTTGGTGATTTTTTTACGGAGGAAAATGATGTTATTGCTCGTGATGTTGAGCTCATCCGTGATTTAGCGTCTGATCCATCCTTGTACTACACCGCTCCTACGGCAGCTGATCTAGAAGCTGTCTACAAAAAAATCGCTGGTGATTTGTGTGAAGAAGGTCCGACCCGTATTGAGGTAATTACTAAAACACGTACTAATTTTGCACCACTGCAGTAGATTGTATATGCTGTAGGGATGCAGCGTTTTTTACAGACTCTTTTTGCTGGTTTTGACGGAATATTGTTTTTCTCCATGATGAGCTTGGCGCTCTTTGGGTTAGTAACAATGTATTCCCATGTTGGGGAGAATCTCTACTTCAATCGTCAATTAATCTGGATTGGTTTTTCTACGTTCTTGTTTTTCTTAGTGATGATTCCCGATTACCGTTTTTTGCGGACGGGGAATACGACGTTCTTTTTGTATTTGGGTACCATTCTACTTTTGATTGGCGTCGCTTTTTTTGGAGAAGATGTTATGGGAGCGCGACAACGTTTTGATTTTGGTTTTTTCTCCTTGCAGGTTTCTGATCCGGCTAAACTTATTTTGATCGCACTGTTGGCGAAGTATTTTGCTAAGCGTCACGAGCTTATTGGTGATTTTTCGCATGTGATTGTATCAGGAATCTACACGCTTGGTATTTTTGGATTGGTTTTTCTCCAGCCCGATTTTGGGTCTGCGATGATTATTTTTCTTATCTGGTTTGGGATGGTGTTGGTTGCAGGTATTCGCTTTAGGCACGTGGCGGTCGTGTTTTTAATTGGCTCGATTGTTCTTGCTCTGCTCTGGCAGTTTGCATTTTACGATTATCAAAAAGCCCGCATCATGACTTTTTTGGACCCTCTCTCCGATATTAGCGGTGCTGGTTACAATGCGTATCAGTCGACTGTGGCCGTTGGTTCAGGTGAACTTATCGGCAAGGGGATTGGGTACGGCACGCAGTCAAAGCTCCTATTTCTCCCTGAGTTTGAGACTGATTTTATTTTTGCGGCATTTGCTGAGGAGTGGGGACTTATTGGAGTCTGTATTTTATTTATACTATTCTCAACTTTAATCTGGCGTATTCTCGTCCATGCCGCTAATGGTGCTGGTAATTTTGAAAAACTATTCGCAACCGGCGTAGCCATATTTTTATTGGCACATTTTTTCATTCATGTTGGTATTAATATCGGACTACTGCCAGTGACGGGGACTACTGTACCATTCTTGAGTTATGGCGGATCACATCTCGTTACTGAGTTTGTGGCTCTTGGTATAGTGCTCGCGATGCGGCGATCAATGCCGATTCGCTCTGAAAGTAGTGAGGCTATTTTTACCGATGTCTACAAAGCGTAGAGTTTCTCCGTCCGATCTAGCATAGTAGTTGTACTGTATTCTGCTACGATATGCGCCTTCAGAGCTGTTGCAAAGTGGGTACGGTTGTCGGGGTTTTGAAGGAGGTCTTCTAGAGCCGTTACGATACTCATGTGGTTGTCAGGATTGATAAGGATGCCTGTGGCTTGGTCGGTTAGTACTTCACTAATACCTCCGACCGCACTCGCCATACACGGCACTTCAGCTAAGCCAGCTTCAAGGAGGGCGTAGGGCAGACCTTCTTTTTTTGAAGGAAGTAGAAAAATATCAAATGCGAGCAGGTACTGCCTGGCGTCTTTGGTGTAGCCATGAAAATGAACGTAGTCGGTAAGGCCACGCAGTGCAACTTGTTCTTTGAGAGGGTTTTCTAGTTCACCGGCACCGAGAATGGTGTAGAAGATTTTATTGGAGTGGGTACTGTTGAATTCAGCTACAGCATCGATCGCAGTCGTGTGATTTTTGTTGTGATTGAGTTCAGCAATAGTGACTAACCAGATATTAGAAAGGTGGGCAGAGATAGTTTCTGCTGGCAAGAGAGCTAAGCGCGCTTCTGCTCTACCAAGTAGTGGAAAAGGGGAGACGGCGGTTGGAATGACTGTGCGTTTTTGGTTTGTGCCCGGCATGTGTACATCTTCGTGATCGTTTTGGCTGACTTCGATGGTGTGGTGTGCGAACAGAGCAGTGAGGTATGAGCCGGTCCACGCCATGAGTCGCCAGGTAAGACTCCGCTGTTCCCTAAAGGGCCAGCCGTGCGCGGTAAAAATGATGCGCGGCACGAAGAGTAGGCGGGCAACTAGACTGCCGAGTAAGCCGGCTTTGGTGCTGTTTAGATGAATGAGATCTGGGTCAAAGTTACGGATGATATGGGCAAGGCAGTAGAGGGCAGAGAGTTCACGTTTGAGACTGATATCTCGTTCGAGACCAGTAATGTGGAAGGTAGTAATACCGGCTGCGGCCAGGCGGTCGATTAGTTCTCCAGTTCCACCGCAGGCAACTGCTACAGTAAAGCCACGTTGCTGCATGGTTGTGGCTAGTTCAAATACGTAGCGTTGCGCGCCCCCGAAGTTTGATTTCGTGATAACGTACAGAATGCGGGGTGCTAGTGATGCAGTCATTGGCTCTAGCATAACGCACTTTTAGTGTGGCGCCAAAGGTAAAAAACATGCGCTACTTGTTATTTTCCACGGCTCCGGTACGATAGACACTAATTATTTATGGGCGAAAGAACCCGAGAACTCACATTACTTATCCTGGGCGACGTCGGGTTCTTTATCCTGGCGTTGTGGCTAACGCTGTTGGTGCGGTATTTGACGTTTCCAAGCTTTCAGCTTTTTTATACACATGTCGGACCATTTCTTATTTTGTCGACGGTTTGGCTTTTTGTTTTTTATATTGCTGGGCTCTACGACAAGCACACTGTTTTTTTGAAGTCGCTGCTGTTTAATCGGATTCTCGCTACCCAAATAGTCAATAGTTTGCTAGCAGCGGTGTTATTCTTTGTGATTCCGTTTGGGATTGCGCCGAAGACCAATCTCGTTATTTATTTGATAGTTAGTGTAGTCTTGCTGACTTGGTGGCGCATGTCACTGTATCGCCATATTGAACCAAAGACCCGACACCGAGCGATATTGCTCGCAGAAGGACCAGAAGCAATTGAGCTTGTGGATGAAACAAACAATAATGATCGTTATAGTTATACGTTTATTCGTCTTATCGACGGCGAGACGGCTGGTCAGACTACTGACTTTGAAGAAAAGTTACTGCGCTTAATTGAAAAAGAACGTATTGATATTGTCGTAGCTAATCCCAACTCCAAATTCGTGAGTGCAGCTCTACCGAAGATATTTGATTTGTCGTACTTACGATTTAAGACTACTTTCCTAGATTTTAATAAGGTGTATGAAGATACTTTCGATCGGGTACCGGTGAGCTCTATTCAGTACGATTGGTTTATTGCCAATATTTCTCAAGCCACCAATACACTCTATGACTTTATTAAACGGGGTATTGATATTATCGGCGCCCTTATACTCTTGGTGCCAACAGCTACTGTTTTTCCAGTTATTGCCTTGTTGATGAAGATTGAAGATAAGTATGGCACGCTGTTGTATACCACTACTCGCATTGGACAATACAACAAACCAATCACTATTTATAAGTTTCGCACCAAAAATGGCAATGATGTCGGAGCCGCTGCTCTCAAGAGTACGCTCGTGGACACGAAGGTTGGAGCCTTCTTACGCAAGACACGTATCGACGAGTTGCCACAGCTACTCAATGTACTTAAGGGTGACCTGTCTTTTATTGGGCCACGACCAGAAATGCCGGCGTTGGTAGAAGTGTATGAGAAGGCTGTCCCGTACTACAACGCGCGCCACTTCTTGAAGCCAGGCCTCTCGGGCTGGGCCCAAATAAATAACTTTGATGTACCGCGGGGTGGAGTAGACGTCGAACGTACGAAAGTCAAAGTCTCCTATGACTTGTATTATCTCGAAAAACGTTCACTCCTGCTTGATATACAAATTGCGCTGAAGACCATCGCAACGATTGTGATGCGGACTGGTACCTAGTCTAGATAGACCTCTCTCCACTTCCTCTGTATACTAGCTTTTTATGGTATTAGTAGATGGCAAAAAAATAGCGGCCGATATTGCAGCGGCTGTGAAGGTAAAGGTGGCAGCACTTCAAACTCCAGTTCGTCTGGTGGTAGTGGCATGTGATCCAAATTTTGAAACACAAAAATACCTTGCACTCAAAAAAACCCGTGCTGAGTCCCTAGGGATTACGCTGGTGGTGGAAGCACTCACACGTGAGTCAGATACAGCTGCTGTGATAGCTGCTATAACAGCTAGTCTACCAAACACGGATGGGGTAGTGGTACAGCTACCACTACCGAGTCATATTGATACAAAGGCGGTACTGGCTGCTGTACCAGCTACGTATGATGTAGACGCCTTTACATATCAGGGTGAGCCAGCAGCGGTAGTATTGCCGCCTGTAGTAGCAGCGATTGCCGAAATTGCGGAACGACACAGTATTACCTGGGCGGGTAAAAATGTTGTGGTGTTTGGTTCGGGTCGATTAGTAGGGGCACCAGCTGCCGCGTATGCTCTCACAGAAGGTGCTCATGTCACGGTTCTAGACGAAACCAGTCTGAATACTGCCGATATCGCCCGCACTGCTGATATTATTATTTTGGGAGTTGGTAAACCAAATCTTCTTACTCCTGACATGGTCAAAGAGGGAGTGGTAGTTTTTGATGCTGGTGCTTCAGAAGATGGCGGTTTGTTGGTAGGGGATGCAACACCGACTGTCGCAGAGAAAGCAGCCCTCTTTACTCCGGTGCCGGGTGGGATTGGTCCAATTACTGTCGCGGTGCTATTTCAAAACCTCCTAGAATTGAAGGTCCGTCAATAGGAAACCCTTGGCAGATATGCTATAACTGTACGCATATAATTTCTTTATTATGACTACAGAATCAAGTTCCGCTGCCTTCTTACGAATTTTTAAAGCTGTATTGTTGGTCGGGATACTAGGGTACCTAGGATTCTTTGTCTATCAAAACGCCATCCGTGAAGATGCGTCACACCCATTTAAACTTGGCCTGGACCTTGCTGGGGGAGCGCACCTTATTTATGAAGCCAATGTTGCTGGTGTCGATGCCTCTGAAGTGCCAGAGCTAATGAACGTACTTCGTGACGTAATTGAGCGTCGAGTTAACGTCTTTGGTGTGTCTGAGCCAGTGGTGTATGTCGAGCGCAGTAGTATTGTCTCGGGAGATCAGCGTGAGCGACTCGTTGTTGAGCTGCCTGGGGTTACAGATGTCGCGCAAGCTGTAGCCGAAATTGGTCGAACACCACTCCTTGAATTTAAACTAATTGACCAAGAAAGATACGATAAACAAACTGAACTGCTGATTGCTGCTGAAAACAACTCAACTTCAACCTCGTCATCAACCGCTGATGCTAACATGCTCGCGGCTTCGATTACCGCTATTGGTGATCCGTACATCACAACCGAGTTAACTGGTCGGTATCTTGAGAGTGCGCGGCTTGAATTTACGAGTGGCCAGACTGGACAGTTGTCTAATGAACCAATCGTTTCTATTACCTTCAACCAAGAGGGAGGTGCCATCTTTGCCGAACTTACTCGTGACAATGTTGGGAAGCAACTTGCTATCTTCCTTGATGGTCAAATGCTTTCAGCGCCACGTATCAACGAAGCGATTGTCGGTGGTACTGCAGTTATCTCCGGTAGCTTTACCCCAGAAGAAGCTAGAGCGTTGGCAGAAAATCTCAACTTTGGTGCATTGCCGGTGCCAATCGAGCTAGTTAGTACCCAAACTATTGATGCCACGCTTGGTGCTGGCGTAGTTGGACAGAGCTTTGAGGCTGGCGTGGCTGGCTTCGCACTCATCTCCCTCTTTATGATTTTGTGGTACCGCGTATCAGGATTGGTGGCGAGTATTGCGCTGTGTTTTTATGGAGCGCTTTTGTTGGCGTTGTTTATGTTTATCCCGGTGACGTTGACCGCGGCAGGACTCGCTGGCTTTGTCCTCTCACTTG
The DNA here is from genome assembly GCA_903839715.1 of uncultured bacterium. Classification (GTDB taxonomy): domain Bacteria; phylum Patescibacteriota; class Minisyncoccia; order Phycocordibacterales; family UBA918; genus OLB19. The sequence continues at coordinate 7,314 of CAIMDH010000138.1, read as the reverse complement.
GTATGGCTGTTGATGCCAACGTCCTTATCTTTGAGCGCATGAAAGAAGAGTACCGATCTGGTAAAGGTAGTCGTGAGGCAGCTGTTGAAGGCTTCCGCCGCGCTTGGACCGCTATTTGGGACAGTAACGTCACTGGGTTACTATCTTCTGGAATTCTATTTTGGTTCGGTACGTCTTTGATTAAAGGCTTCGCTCTCGTGCTTGCACTTGGTATTCTCACCTCCATGCTTTCAGCTATTGTCTTTACACGAACCCTGCTCATCGCCCTGCCTGATGTAAAACGCACTGAAAGTGGCATCTGGACTTACTTGTTTGGTACTGGACTAATAAAAAAATAATTTATGGATATCATTCGCTACAAAAAATACTTTCTGATGATTGCTGCTGGTATCGTGGCTGCGGCTATCGTGATTGTGCTCTTTTTGGGACTCAAGCCTAGTATCGATTTTACGGGCGGCTCACTCATGGAAGTACGTTATACGGCAATGCCGGAAAAGACGGTCGTAGAGACCAGGACGGCCGAGCTCAGTCTCGGTACTGTGGCAGTACGTCAGTCGGATAGCGACGCTGGCAGTGGGTATCTTGTGAGTACACGTGCACTTAATGAAGAAGAACGTGCTGTTCTTAGTACTGCACTCACGGAGTTAGGAGAAGGTGGTGAAGTATCTCGCTTTACTTCAATCGGTCCAGTGATTGGTCAAGAGCTCAAGGATAAGGCTGTCTGGGCCATTGGTGCAGTGCTATTCCTTACTATTTGTTACGTCGCTTTTGCGTTTGCGGGTATTGGCTGGCCAGTTAGCTCTTGGGTCTATGGTCTCATTACAATTGTGGTGTTGATACATGATATATTGGTGCCGATGGCAGCGATGAGTCTCTTGGGCTACTTCCTTGGCGCTGAAGCAGATATTCTTTTTATTACTGTCCTCCTTACTATTCTTGGTTATTCTGTAAATGACACAATTGTTATTTTCGACCGGGTACGAGACAAGCTTAAACAAAATCGAACCGAACAAAAACGTATAGTAAAAGAAATCGGAGGTGTAGACCGAACGGTGATCACCTACACATTGACCAAGCCTTTTAGTGAAATTGTGGGTCAGGCAGTGGACGAGACAATGGCACGTTCAATCAATACGTCACTAACAGTACTTCTTGCTCTCACTGCCCTCTACTTCTTCGGTAGTACTGTTACAGAAACATTTATTTTGGTATTGATCGTCGGAGTATTTGCAGGAGCATATTCATCCATATTCATTGCTAACCCACTCCTAGTTCTCTACGAAGAATGGCATACCAAGAAGCTAAAAGAAGCTAAAAAATAGGTATGATAATCGGAATCACTGGTTCATTTGGAGCAGGAAAAGGGACGGTCGTTGAGTATCTCAAAAAAGAAAAGGGATTTACTCACTACTCAGCCAGTGGTTTTATCGTCGAGGAGATCGAGCGCCGAGGCCTGCCAGTCAACCGTGATTCTATGATTATGGTCGCCAACGAATTACGTGCTAGCCATGACCCGAGTTACATTATCGATTCACTCTATGCACGTGCAGAGGAACATGCGGGAGATGTCATTATTGAGAGTTTGCGAGCAGTAGCTGAGGTGCAACGGATAAAGGAACTGGGTGGCATTGTGCTCGGTATTGACGCCTTACCGGAAGTACGTTTTAAACACATCCTGGCACGCAACAGTGTAAAAGATCACGTTACCTTTGAAAAGTGGCTTTCCCAAGAAAAAGCCGAGTCCAACCAAAACGACCCCACCAAACAAAATATTTTTGGTGCCCTTAAAGAATCTGATTACACCATCACCAATAATGGCACCATGGATGAACTGTATCAGGAAGTAGAAAAGTTTTTGCAGTCTGTTGATTTTGAATAAGATAATCTTTTCCGAGGTCGGTCCTAGGGAAAGATAGATAAAAACCGTGGTGAGCTACGCTCACCACGGTTTTTATTAGCTGTACCTTTCTAGAGAAAGGTCGAACCTTTCTCTAGAAAGGAGATGTCGCTAATATTTTGATGGTATACTTTTAATAAATAAAATAAATAATAAGTTTAGATATGTCATTTGATTGGTTTCTTAATCCGGTAATGAATCAGTATGCGGATTTCAGTGGACGCGCAACGCGACAGGCGTATTGGATGTTTGTACTCATTCAGTTCATTATTTCTATTGGACTAAGTATTATTGGAGCGGTAACAGACATGGAATATCTTTCAACGGTTTTTATGTTAGCAATATTTGTTCCATCACTTGCGATCGCTGCGCGTCGTCTGCATGATATCGGAAAGAGTGGCTGGTGGTGGCTGATTATTCTTGTTCCGTTTATCGGTATTATTATTTATATAGTATTTTTAGCGACTAAAGGAGATGCGAATGTTAACGTCTACGGATACCCAGTTGGACAGTCAGCTATTCCTGTACCTGTGCCACCGCAACCGACTGAGGCCGCTACGGTCGTAGTCCTGGGTCAGCCTATTGTTCCCGCTCCAGCACCTACTCAAACTCCAACTCCAGCACCAACATGGCCTAGCGAAGGACTGTAGGAATAAAGTACTGAAATCAAAAAGACGGAAAGCTTTGCTTTCCGTCTTTTTGATATGTCTGAAGGAGGTAAAACCCCTTCAGAATTGAAGGAGTCTAAGCCTCCCTCAGAAGAGTTAGTTGTGGATGCGGGTACCAATGAAGGTTTCGCCGTGTACGTAGTGGACCACTTCTTGAATCCGGGTGCCGTTGATTTGAGCAACTTCGATACCAAGATGTTCTGCTTCACGTGCTGCGACGGGGTCAAATGGAGAAGAGAGACCTGGTCCCCATTCTGCGGGAATTAGTTTTCTAAAATCACTCCAAGTAATAGTTTCAATTTTTGTAGCGGCCGGATTAGTCTTCGGGTTGTCTGTGTAGACATAATCGGTATTAGAAAGGTTGATGACCTTTCGAGCGCCAACACGGTCAGCTATCTGAATTGCTCGCAAGTCAGTTGAGCAACCAGGACGGTACCCCGCAGCAATGATGACTTTTTCGTTTGGATTGATATCAAGAATTTCATCAGGATTGGTGATCATAACTCTATGTGCTATGTCTCGAAAAATAGTGCGAAGCAAATGACCATTAAGACGAGTGGCATGGATACCCATCCAGTCGAGGTCATCGTTTGCTAGATCGCTTACACTCGCTGCGGCTTCTTGGTAGCGGCGAGCGGTTCGTCCACCACCAGCAATAATAATAAAACGACGGCCAAGTGCCGTTTCGGTGGTAATAAACTGTTTGAGATTGATAAGAAAGCTCGTATCAATCTGATCGGGAACAATGAGCGAGCCGCCAACAGACATGATGATAGTTTCTTGTATAGACATAACATGTGCATTGTACGCAATTTTTGCCGACTTTCAAAATAACAAACCAGCGAGCTCGTTTATATTAAAAGTAGTTAATCAATACGCAGACCCCAGGCATTGGCGTGATTTTTGTCGCGATAACGCTTTGAGAGTGTAAATTGGTAAAAACCAAACAGAGCAATCGTAATAACCTTTAGTACTTTGAAGTTTACCCAGTCTTCAGGAGTGAGGGTAAGACGTGCAATTTCATTGGCTACTCCCGCTAAGAGAAAAATCAGTACCCACCTGCGTGCCAGGATATTCCAACCAATATCTTCCATTGCAAAGGTGGTCTCAAAGATCAATTTTAAAATATTTACTCTAAAGAATAATCCTCCCAAAATGGTAAAACCCATAAGGAGGTAATAGAGTGAGTCAGCAAAAATTAGGGCACTTGGTGTTTGGTAAAAAATAGTTATCAGTCCGGATATGACTACAAAAGATCCTGAAATGATTGGAAGAATAGGGAAGCGTCGTTCAGAGTACCAGCCAGTACCAAGGGCAATAATTGTCGACGTAATTAAAACTGTGGTAGCTGTATAAAATGAAAAAAGCTGCGCACTAATGAAGAAGGCAATAATTGGTACAAATTCATTAAGGAGATGGAGGAGAGCTTTAAAATTCATAGTAATGAAGGGAGTTTATTGTATCATGAGATTTTTTCCGGTAGTGAGACACAGGTGCGAAAGGGTATTTTTTCAGAAAGCACCCTTGACAAAACTCCGCTTCAAATTGCTTGACATTTGTCTAAACACGTGTACAGTACTCGTAGTTCTACTGAGTCGGGGGTGCGTTGGATCGACAAATAAAACCAGTCGCCACCCCTCATGCCCTCGCTTCGGCGGGGCTTGTCCGGAAGTCACACATCGTGATTTCCACTTTTTAAACGGTTAGTTTTTCTAGGAGAACTCAAATGGACTCGTTCTTTCGTAAGTGTAAGTTTTTGCTGGCAATGTTCGCATTGCTGGTTGTTGGTCTGACCAGTGTGTCAGCCCAGACAACTGTTGTGCCCCCCACGGGTTTGACCATCAGTGGTTGGTCGGTGAACGACGGGACTGCCAGTGGATATACCACCGGTGGTAATGGGGCTGGAACAGTGACAACGATGTCTGATGGGTTTTTTCAACTCGACTCCGACTCGTTCTTGACCAGTAACAGTAACCCAAACTGTACAGTGGACTGTTCAAGTACCCAAGCGACTCTCAGTGTAGTGGGACAGCAAATCATGGCTGCCCGCTCCCTGAATCAGGGTACAGGCACACAAGCCGCCCCAGTAACTTCGCGGATAAATTCGCGAGGTAACTTCAGTGCCAGTCTTGGCATTACATGGCTGAACACACCGCCACCGCCAGCATCGGCACCGTGACAAATCAAGTGGCAATCAGAATTTTCTGGTATACCACTTCAACCACCTATCTACACTCGTGTTGGTAGGTGGTTTTCTTTTGTGTCACATAGACAAATGCACTAATCGTCAAGACTTGATTTTTTCAATAAAGTGTGCTAATATATAGCAATCAGGTGAAGTAATTTTGCTTCACATGAGGAAAAGATGTGTGAGTTCTTTGACATCTTAATATCTCAAAACCTCGCTCTCGTAATGAGGGCACAATCAAAAGGAGAAACGCTATGAGCAAAAAGCTCTTCTGGGTAGCGCTCATGGCGCTGCTGCTTACTGTTGTTGGTATGCCTAGTTGGGCAAACCCGCAACTACCTACGTCGGAAAACCCGGCGAAAGGCAATTGGACCAAGATGCACCCAACCAGCTTTGCACCGACGGTTGAGTCGGCGCTTGAACAGTGCGAACGCACTGCCAAGCTCGACTCGAATGACCGGCTCACACCGGAAATGTGCCAAGTCTTGGAGCAAAAACTCAAGGCAAAGACATGTCAAAGTGTCAGTGTCGCAGACGGTGTGGTGTTTGATCATATGAATGGTCGCGTAAGCGGTCGTTCACAGGTGACTCATCATGTAAAAAAGTTGCTGGGTCGTAATGACCCGGCTCTGCTCTGTGATCTTGGTGATGAAGTCTATGCTTATTGGTTTGTTGGTGATACGGGTCGGTCGTGTAATAACGTCGGCTTTGTCTATGTTGCAAAACCAATAGTTCAACCCATCGCTGTTGCGGGAGCTTGTGGCAGTAATGCTACAAGCTTTGCGCCTGAGGTGACTACTTGGCCACAGGGGGAAAGTTTTTGTCAGTCGGGAGATTTGTCTCCCTCTGTCATTGCTTTCCCTGCCACTCCTGGTTCTACCAGTTCGTGGCAGTGTCCAGGTAAAAATGGTGGGGCGCCTGCAAGCTGTATAGCTTCGCGACAAACATCACCACCTGAAAAGGTGTGTGAATGGGTGACCGAGCGGTACATAGTACCGCAGTCAGGTCAGAACATTTATGTTCCAGGCCTTTCTGTGGCAGTGTGTAACGGGCAGGTGGCCATTCCGGCTACTTTTGTCTCGATTCCAGGCGATGTGATGACGATAATTCGTCAAACAGAAGTCTGTAAGTAACTCTTAACTCTACTTTGAAGGAGAATTGAAATGAAATCACGCCTCTTGAGCCTCGTGCTCGTTTTGGTAGCGGTACTGCTTGGCGCTTGCGCCAGTGGGCCAAAGATGAACTTGGATGGAAGCTGTGTTGATTCACAGACTGTCTGGGATACGCTTGACCGCAGTGGTACTTACTTTGGGGAGTACAAAAATTGCGTGAAAGACGCTAGTGGCAAGATAGTCTCCGGCACTCGCGTTGGCCCGTTCCAGTTGTCGATTTCGTCGACAGTGGCTGGGCAAACAATTGCTGGTGCTTTCGGTGGTACTGTTCCTGCTCTTATTAACTACAAAACGGCTACGGCCGTTGCGGAAAAAGGTAAGTGTGGTGACGGTGCAATCTGCGGTCCGGTTTACAACAACCAGGTTCAGTCTTTGGCTGAATCGTTGAACACCAACACCTCGAACCTCACGGTGAGTGGTGCGTGTAGTACTGGGACTTGTAAGTAAAAACGGTCGCCCGAGTAATCATTGAGCACATCAGGGCGACCTGGTGTGCTCTCATTGAGGAGTGAATCATGAAAGTTTTGAAGTTTATTTTGGCGGCCGTGTTGGCATTTGCCGCTGGTCAGTCCATGGCGTCTTCAACAGACACGACAGATATTCGGGTCTTTGAAGAAAGTATTCGACAAGGCAAGCTGATTGATCACATTGCAGAAGTCAAGCAAAGTGGACAAAGTCTCTATGACCCGAAGACAGATACGGTGCAACTGATGTCACTCTTGGCTCTTATGTGTACCTGGTCCGATGCACCCTTTCCGGCTCTTTGTCAAAAGAAGGGTGACTTGTTCCTCGCTATGATGGTGAGGAATGGGTGGCATGCAAAGGACCCTATCATCAAGGGCGCGGATTTGGTGAGACAGGGAAAAGAAAAGGGAATTTTTGTTCCCGTTCCTACCTCGATGTTGCCCAAAGCTCTGGTTCAAAACCAGAGCACCAATCAAGCGGTCGCTTCACCGGTCGGTACAGCAGCAGTCTCAACGACACCGCTGTATGTGACTGAGGCTTCACTTAATACCGAGCTTACAAAGCTCGGCGCTGAGATGAGGTCTCTTATTGCAAAAGGCGATAACGCCAAGGCAACAGAGCTTGAGCGAGAAATCAAGTTGCTGAAAGACGAGTTGCAGAAAGTGGCAACTAAAGAGCAATTGAAAGCGCTTGAAGTTAAGGTGAACAAAGTAATGTCCTTAGCTGGACGCCTTGACATCTTGGAGGAAAAGATTGGAAACAGTACCACGGGTCTTGCAGCAGCTCATATTGCGGCAAAATCGGCAGCTGGTGTAGCGAAAAGTGCATTGGATAAAACCACTGCACATGACACCAAGCTGGTCGAGCATGATGGTGCCATCAAGGCACTTGAAAGCAAAGTCGGTACCAGTCTTTGGACTTGGG
>CAIMDH010000137.1 GCA_903839715.1 uncultured bacterium | reverse complement strand
GTTTCAGAGCCTTCCCTTGAAGAATTGGCTGATAAATACAAAGTTTAATATGATTCCTGAAAATCAACCAATGCCGCATGGAGAAGAAGGAGAAAAAAGAAACAGTGAGGATACTGAACTTCCCTTAACAGAAGAGGGACTGAAAGATTTAGAAGCAGTATACAAAATAGGCGGAATTGTACCCCATGAAAATTTAAAAGAGTCACCTGTTCGTATTCAATTAAATGAAAATGGTGGTTATATATATGAGGAGGACGGTAACCCTGTGTTAAATATTTCAGAAGAGCAACATGAAAATGATGTTGCGGAACTGGGTAAAATTTTTGAGCAGTTTCGTGAAATTGATCCTGATAGTATGAACGAATTGGAAAATGAGGCCAAGGCAGGAGAGGTGGCCAGGGCAAATCTAGCGAGAATTAAAAATCAGAAAGAGTAAGATATATTTCACAAAAGCCCCAGGGACCTTCGGTTACTGGGGCTTTTGTTTGCTATACTACTCGTATATTTGCTATGAGTTTTAATCCTGAGAAAATTACGTTCTTTGCAAAAACTGATGCCCGGGGCAAGCAGATACCTTTTGGTATTAAGGCTAAAGACCGCCAGCGTCACATGTATGTGGTAGGGAAGACAGGTATGGGTAAGTCGACCCTGCTCGAAAACATGGCTGCTCAGGATATCCAAAACGGTGAAGGAATGGCCTTCATCGACCCACACGGTTCGGCTGCTGAGACATTGCTTGATTATGTGCCGGAGCACCGTCTCAACGACGTGGTTTATTTTGCGCCGTTTGATTTGGCCAACCCAGTTTCTTTTAACGTGATGGAGGACGTTGGTCCAGATAAACGTCACTTGGTGGTCTCGGGCCTGATGTCAACCTTCAAGAAGATTTGGGTGGATGCCTGGAGTGCGCGTATGGAGTACATCCTCACTAATGCCCTCCTTGCACTCATTGAGTATCCAGACACCACACTGCTGTCGGTTAACCGTCTCTTCTCCGACAAAGCCTACCGCAAGCAAGTGGTCGACTATATCAAAGACCCGGCCGTAAAAGCCTTTTGGACTGAGGAATTTGCCAACTACACCGACCGCTTTGCCGCTGAGGCGTTACCAGCGATTCAAAATAAGATCGGCCAGTTTACTGGTAATCCACTCATTCGTAATATCATTGGTCAACCCCATTCCAGTTTTGATATTCGTAAAATCATGGATGAGAAAAAGATTCTTATCATGAACCTCTCCAAAGGCTTGGTGGGGGAGACCAATGCCAACTTGCTTGGTTCGATGCTCACTACCCGTATCTACTTAGCGGCGATGAGCCGTGCTGATTTGCCAGTGGAGCAGATGCGTACGATGCCGAACTTCTATTTCTATGTTGACGAATTCCAATCTTTTGCCAATGCTACTTTTGCTAATATTCTCTCTGAAGCTCGTAAGTACCACCTCAATCTCATCATTGCCCACCAGTACATTGAACAGATGGAAGAAGATGTGCGTAATGCCGTCTTTGGTAACGTCGGTACCACTATCGCATTTCGAGTTGGTCCGTTTGATGCTGAGGTGCTCGAGACTGTATTCTCGCCACGCTTTTTGGCGACCGACTTGGTCAACCTGGGCTTTGCGCAGATTTACCTCACTTTGATGATTGATGGTATTGGTTCGCAGCCGTTTTCGGCTATCACGTTACCGCCGGTTGAACGTCCACACCTTTCTTGCAAGCAAATGGTAGTCGCTGCTAGTCGCCAGAACTATGCTCGTCCTCGAGAGGAGGTCGAGAAATTGGTAACTGACCTTCATACACCAGTCAAGGTAGTGACCTTGCCTGTCCCGAAGAAAAATCCAACTGCTCCCGCTTTTGTTTCTGCTGCACCAAAACCAAACATCCCTGCAGAAATAAGTCATACGGCTAAAGAAGTAACCGAACACCAAGATGTGTTCAAAACAGTTGAAGTACCTAAGTATGACAATACCAAGACCGAACCAACTCCACAGCAAGAGCGTAACGCGGCCGAAGCACAAAGGCGTATCGTCGAGCGTGCACATAAAGATAAGAAGCTGATACAAACAGCAGTACATGTTCCCGCTCACTTACCAGTACATGTACCAACGCATGCTCCAACAACACCACCCGCTCAAACTCACGTAAAAACTCACGTTCCGAAAGCAACACATACACCAGAAGTTCGACAGCGCCCAACGCCACCAGTCCGGTCGGCTCTTGATCTTCGTGCAGTACTTGCCAGGATCAGTGAAGAGGAACAAACTAAGAAAAGTAACGTCGTACCAAAAGTTGACCAGTCGACCAAAGCTGTACCGAAAAACAGTGCCGTCGGAACGGTTAGTTTGCGCAGTGCGCTCGCCGAAGCCTTAAAGCATGTAGATTCAAAATCAGAAACTCAACCTCAGGACCCTGTTGTGAAGGTGTCGAGCATAGATATACCAGCTGTGCCTGTCGAGTCGACCGCACCGGTCGTACCGGCCGCTCCGACCACACCTGTGTCAGCGCCTGCGCAGACCCTGGCAGAAGCGGCGCGGGCTGAGCTTGAGCGCTTGGCTTTTGAGACAGAAGAAGCCTTTCGCACCCTAGATACAACACTAATTCCGCCAACTTCACCGACTATAGAGGTACCACCGGCCCCGGTTACTGCCGAATACGACGACCCGCTTGCAGCCAAAAAAATCGAGAAGCTGTTCAAACAATCTCCGCACGAACGCTCACCCTTCGCCTCCTAGTGTATGACTCTCCGCCCCATCATTCTTTTGATTCTCTGTCTCTTTGGTACTTCGGTCGTTGAGGCCGCCGTCAGTATCAATGAAGTAGCGTGGATGGGTGGTACCGTCTCCGCCAATCATGAATGGATTGAGCTCAGTAATGTTGGTACCGAAGCAGTTGTGGTTGATGGTTGGAAACTAAGTGACGGTATGAATCTTAATATCTCACTCGCAGGCACTATTGCTGGCGGTGCGTACGCCGTACTGGAACGTACGAGTGAAGAGTCGGCCCCAGGTACGGCTTTTTTGCTTTATACCGGGGCGCTCGTTAATGGCGGGGTTACCTTGGTCCTGACGGATGCGAGCGGCGGCATTGTTGACCAGGTGGCGGGCGGAACTGATTGGAAAAATATTGGTGGTGATAACACTACAAAAGAAACAGCGCAGTATTCGGACAAAGGATGGGTAACAGATGTGCCGACACCGGGCGCTGTAAACGCCTCTGGGCGTACTGTCCCTCCTCCTGCTACCACTACGGACTCTACTACCGATACCGTGGTGCAGACGACAGCAGTCGTGAGTACAACCAGTACGCGATCATCACGAGGCAGTGGGTCGGCGATTCCATCACTCAACCCGAAAGCTCTGCTTAAGATTTTGCCAGCGGTCCAGAGTGTGGCATATGTCCACCAACGGATTCCTCTACGTGCCAGTGTTTCTGGTCTGACCAAAAATAGTCAGCCGCTCGTGCGCTTTGAATGGAATTTTGGCGATACGCACTATGCGACGGGTACCGAAGTGTGGCATACCTATGAGTACCCAGGTACATATGCTGTGACTACGTATGCTCGCTACGGTAGTGATGAGCAGATGTCGCGGCACGAGATTACGGTGCTACCAGTCGATGTCTCCCTGACCCATGGTCCGGCTGGAGAAGTGCAACTTCATAATGATGCACCATACGATATTGATATTTCTGGGTATGTCCTCCGGGGGACTAAAGAAGTAGTGTTTCCACCACGTAGTATTCTTTTGACCCGGTCGACTATTACTGTCGCACCCAAGCGTGTCGGCGAGAAGGCGTATCCAAAAGTAGCACTCTATGACACCAAGAAAAATCTAGTAACGGCAACGTACCTAGTTGAAAGTGCAATAACTACTTCGACAGCTACTGTACCGGATACGTTAACTACTATAGTGAAGACAGGTCCAACATCGCTCGCCGACGCACTGACTACCGACTTTGTTTTCACAGTCCCGCGAGCTGAGGCTGGTGCGATGCTGTCAGAACAGCCAGCGCCTGAAGTTATTCAAATTTTGCCTGATAGTGAAGAGGTGTCACTACCGAAACCGCCGCCTCGTAGTCAATGGCCATACTATGCATTTTTTGTCGTACTACTCCTGGCAACTGGGGTGGTAGTAACTACGAAGAGTGTAGCTTCAGCCGGTACATCAGACAATACTACGTAACAGTGTAAAGTAACCTAGTTCATGAAGGCTCTGTTATACATACTATGAAAAAGTATAACGTCGTAGTAGTCGGAGGTGGTACAGGAACGCATACCGTACTACGGGGTTTGCGTGCGTACGCGGATGAGCTTAATATCACGGCGGTCGTGAGTATGGCTGATTCTGGAGGGTCAACTGGCCGCTTGCGCGATGAGTTTGGAGTGTTGCCGGTCGGTGATGTGCGTAATGCGCTCACAGCGCTCGCTTCTGAAGGGGATGAATCTGAGGTGCTCCTAAGGCAATTATTTATGTACCGCTTTGACCGGGGTGACGGTCTCTCAGGCCACAATTTTGGTAATTTATTTTTGACCGCCTTGACCGACATCTTGGGTAGTGAAGTAGCGGCTATTGAAGCTGCTTCCTGCATTCTCAAGGCTTCCGGCCGCGTCATTCCCGTTACTACCGACAATACTGAGCTTGTCGCAGAGTACGATACTGGAGCTGTGGTGGTGGGAGAGGAGAATATCGATATCGCACTTACGTGTGCGCCGGATGCGCGGATTATCTCACTATGGCTGACGCCCAGTGCGACAATTACCCCTGAGGCTGCACGTGCTATCGAGGTAGCAGACTTACTTGTCTTTGGTCCAGGGGATTTGTATACCAGTATTCTGGCTAATTGTGTGGTCGGTGGTTTTGTCGAAGCTGTAGGGAAGAGTCAGGCGACGATTGTGTACGTGTGTAATCTAATGTCGAAACGCGGACAGACTGCTGGCATGCACGCCGCCGAGCATATTGCGGAGATAGCCAAACATATTGGCCGCGCACCCGATATAGCACTTATTAATTCGGCGCCATTTAGTGAGGATTTGGTGGCTAAGTATGAGGAAGAGGGTGATCATCCTATTTTAAATAATTGTAGTGGTGACCTGTGCCTGATTGAGTCGCAACCACTTGTATCGTTTGAGGAAGTGGTGTTGCATTCGGGTGACGTGCTTAAACGCAGTTTGATTCGACATGACTCGGCAGTGCTCGCCTCGGCACTCATGACAATTGTGCGTAGTCGGTAATGTCGCTATTACACACCTTTGTGCCTGAAAGAGATTTTTTGTTTACTGAACACGGTATACTACATACAACATGGCTCGTAAAGATCTCTCACGTTTTGATGTTTCAGACTATGAGCGCGCTAGTTTGGAGTATGTACTCAAAAATGAAAAAGTAAAAAAAGACACCACCCGCTATCTCACGATTGAAGAAGCTCTTGGTGGTGAAGCGGTGTATCAGTTACATTCGAGCCGAGATATAACGCGGGTGCTTTTTATTTCACGAGATGAGTCTCTCCTCAATCCAACACAACAGTCATTGGACGGCTACATCAATCTCACCGACCTCTTTGACGAGGTGCATATTTTGATTCTGCGACAAGGTATTCCCGCGAAAAACCCCGTACTCCGCATTGCTAAAAATCTCTGGATGTACACTGCTACCGACAAAAACTGGTACATGACTGCTTTTGCTGGTCGCGCTCTAGTAGAAGAGCAGCTCGTATTTGCTGACGGTTTTCGGCCAGACATTATCGTTGCGCGCGACCCTTTTGAGTGTGCGGCTTTGGCGGTGTACCTCGGGCGCAAATATGGTCGTCCGGTGCAGCTCCATCTCCTTGAGGACTACACCAAAGAAGAATTTTTAACCAAAAACCGCCACAACAAATGGCGCCGCTACCTACCCCGATTTACCGTACCGCGCGTCCGGAGCGTGCGCACTAGTACCCGCGCTTTGTATAAGCTAGTTCTCAAAAAATTCACTAACGAAGACGTGTCTGTATTGCCGCGTTTCAATAATTACGAATCACTAATAGCGGTCGAGCCGACACTTGACCTCCGTGCGAAGTACAAGCCCTTTGTCTTTATTATGGTGTACGTCGGTAAACTTATTCACGGTTGCAAGCTCTACCAGGCTATCGATGCAGCGCGTTTTGGACTCAAAAATCCACACATTGGACTGATTGTGATTGGCGACGGTCCGGCCAAAAAAGAATTCGAAGAACGCGCCAAACTCCTTGGTATAGCAGAGCAAGTAGTGTTTGAGTCCGAAGTTAAAGATGAGGTGGCCTACCTCAAATCTGCCAACGTACTGATTATTACTGACACAACTCCGGAGAGTGAAGAAGTAGCGCTCCGTGGTGCAGCGGCGGGTATTCCGATGGTGATGGCACGTACCCCTAGTCGGGAAGACATTTTTGTCGATGGCGAGTCGGCACTACTCTGTGATCCTGAATCAGTTGATGAGTATAGTCTCAAGCTGAATATTTTGATGAATGACCTACCGCTCCGTCGTCAAATGGTCGATGCGGCACAGGAGATGATTACGAGTAAGTTTCATGAAGATCCAGTTGTGTACCGAACTGCATATCGGGAAAGTATCGAAGAGGTACTCTTTTTGGGTGAGTCAGGTGCTGAGCCGACTGAGACAGATGTAGAATAATCATATGCAAGCTAAAAGAAAAAACGTTTCATTTATTGGTATCGGTGCGGGTGCTGCGCCTACTCTTTTGTATTCACACATTAAGTCTCATCCCGAAGTATACGTACTGCCGGAGGAGACTACTTTTTTTTCAAACACTAAGGTGTTTGCAAAGGGAATAGGCTGGTACGAAGGGCAATTTGCTGGTGCTGCTTCGGGTCTGATTGCTGGTGAGCTCGCCACTGAGTATCTCCAGAATATCCAGTCAGCGGGACTGATTGCACGTCTTTTACCAGATGTACGCTTGCTTGCGGTAATCGAAAATCCACTGGTCGCTGTCCGAATAGCATACGTCGAGGCGCGACGCACGCAGAGTATATCGGCCAAGGTATCACTCGCCCAATTTCTCAAACAAAACCCCGAGGTACTAATGAATGCACGTTACGGACGGCAGTTGACGCCGTATTTTGGGTACTACGCCCCTACTGACTTTTTCGTGGTGACTGCTGAAGAGGTGCGTAACAACACATTGGCTGTACTAAAAAAAACCTTCCTCCATCTCGGAGTGAATGGTGAATATATACCACCTCTACTCACTCACTTAATACCAGAAGATGAAAATGAAATTAAGTTTAAACCCGGCCTCATCAAGCGGGCGTTTAGAGCAATTTGCCGTGGTATCCGGGGAGTATATAGACTACTTGCTCGCAAGATTAATCCTCCAGACATCCCTCTTGAGACTGCCTATGCAGTTGCCAAGCGTATACCGCTCTCACCTGAGCTTGAAGAGTTCCTTAAAAAGTATTACCGAGCAGACGTCGCGGTGCTTTCCCGCCTCCTCTACCGCAACCTCGGTGTCGAGTGGGGAATAGATGAAGAGGAAGGCACAGAGAATCAGCTAACCCGTTAGTCAAAAGACCTGAAGTCGCATTATTTGAACTGGAATCTCTAAAAGCTCCAGATGCACTCAAAAAGAGAAATATGCTACTATACAAAGTGGTTTAACTCACAAGGAGAAAGTATCATGAGTACAGTGATTGGGAAATCAGGTCCTGGTAATACCCTTGAACAACAGTATTGCCACAGCACTCGCAACATGAGTCTGAAGCAAATCGGGCGAGTCGAAAATTTGTCGGATGAACTACTTGGTGAGAGCGAGCATCTGCATCTTGCACGCGAGTTGTACAAAAAAATACAAGACCAAAAGAACGTCGATCTTTATTTTCAGTAGCGCCTACCACAACCCAAAACGCCGCCCCTCCGGGACGGCGTTTTTTAAATTTAATAACAAGTACTTGCAATGTAGGTACATTTATATATAATGTACCTACATGAGCCAGATTGAGAAGTTACTGCAAAAGTTCAGTAAAGCACCTCATGCTGTTCGCTATGCTGATATAGAAAAGATACTCGTCCACGTTGGTTTTGAAAATATTCACACGAG
>CAIMDH010000136.1 GCA_903839715.1 uncultured bacterium | reverse complement strand
GAAGAAGCAAAAAAAGCTTTGCCTGTGGGAATACCAGAAGAAGCATTGCAAGACAAATATTTTGTTACAAAGAGAAACGGTGACAAAGTTGCATACAAGAATCCGTATTATAAAGATGGTACTTTGTTTGAACTTATATCGTCTGGAAAAGCCGACATGACATTAGAGGGTATTGAGAAAAATTTGGGCGATAAAATTGAAGGAAAAAACATAAGTGAAAAATACGTCAGGTTGATATTAAAAGCCGTAAGAGACCATTCTGTGCCAACGCAACCATCATTTTTGTCATATTACAACAAGTGTGACATAACTTTAGCAATGAAAGTTTTTGAAGACTATGCAGATATTGTGAGAGTTATAGAGAAAGACAAAAAGACTCTATTGGGACGCGGAGAATTAACATTTGTATTTTTGTTAAAGGGCGCAAAGACCGGTGGAAAAGGTGTGGATATTCTACTTGTGGAAGGGCTGGGAGACATTGAAGTAAAAGAAGTTAAAGATAAAGATTTAAAAATACAAATCAGTGCAGCTACATTTAATGGTTGGGACCAGTCCGAAACTAAAACGGCAATTGACGAACTCGCAACAGAGATTAGACACGACAAAAATTTTGGTTTGTATTTAAAAGACGAAGTACTGGAAGGAACGAATCCAGATAAAACACCAAAGTATCCGGCACGAGAAAGAGGGTCTAGAAAAAAAACAGAAGTGACAGCGACTCAAAAAGAAAAATTTAAAGACTTCATAACGCGTACCAGAACGTCAGAAATGCATGCGTCTGTATTTTATGCATTTGAATGGATTTGGCAGAAATTGCTTTCTCCATTCCCAAAAGAAACTGGTGACAAGAGTGACAATACAGCTAATACTGGCAGGGCAAAACTTAGTATAGCTGTTGGTGGTGATACCAAAGAGTTTAATCTAGTCAATCCACAAAAAGCAGCAATCACCATAAAAGACGTATCCAACACTCTCAAACGTGGAGATTCGCCAAGCAATATACCAGTAAGTTTCGACGTTTCTAAAGAGATAGAGAGTGGGGAAACGGACAACGAGGAGTATTATTATTTGGCAAGAACACTGGATTATTTTAAATATAAAATAACCAAAGAAAAAATATCGGCTGAAATCAACGAAATTGCAAGGAAAAAATATAGCGGATATCTGGTAATTTACGAAACGGGTGGATATTATCTTTCGGTATTTGCAAGAACACAAGACGCCGTATTGGAGTTTTCTAGTCTGGGGCTTGCAAAGATAAATGCATTTTTGAAAGCAGATGTACCGGGAATGAAATCGACGCCAGATGAAGAACAATAATTAATCACCATGATTTCCAATACACAAAAAATTATAGAAGATATCATAACAGAGTCGGCATTAGACTCAAGAATACCGGATGGTATTGTCAATCTATGTAACTCGGAACACATTGCAGTCATTGCAGAAAGAATGCATGATTATAAAATAAATGAAGAAATAATTAATGAATTTGTAGAAACCTTTATGGACGAAGGTAAGTACCCAGAACGTCAAGCATATAACAAAGATGGCTGGCTTGTAACATTTCCATCGGGTGAATATAAGCAACGGGCAATCAAGAAAGGTACTCATTATGGGTCCGATCCAACTCACGGAAAAGGTGGAATGAATTTATATTACAAGAGCAGAGGAAAACAAAAACGCCAAACTCAACAAGCGGTAAGTTCAACTGATACAGAGAAGCAACAACTCGCAGCTAAATTGGGAAAACAAAACCCACAGCTATCAGCCAGTCGGGTACAACAAGAACCTTCAAAGCAAACTCCTGCGGCAGACACTTCTACCGATGAACCGAGTGGCGTCGAAAATCAAGAACAAGAGTTTGATAGATTGTCCGGTGGAGAAGATGATGACATTGCTTCTCCAGACGCAGTTGGGGATAAACAGTCCACAAAAAAAGATACAGAAAACGTACCACGAGTAGCACAGGCTCCTGCACCAGCACCCGCCCCCGCGACAGAACTAGAAAAGCCACACTATGAAGAAATTTCTAAGAAGTTTGTGGCACAAAAGGGCTGGATGCCAACTCCATTTGGTGAATACAGAGACACACAAGGTAATCCTGTAGCAGTAGTGGGATTGTCCGGTGAAATTGTTCCTATTAAGAACAATGACAGAGAAGAGTATAAACTATTTGCTGAAAAGAATATGCCACAGTAGCCATGATATATGCCAGAATATAATGCACAACTGTTGTGTACGTTTGCGAAATATCAAACTTACGAAAATGAAATAACTGCATTAAGCAGCTATTATCAAATCGTAGACAGCAAAGTGTATGTATTACAAAGTGGAGACAACATTGATGATATATTTTTGACTTATAATGTAGTAAAGAATAATAGTGCGTTTTATCCACATACCATGAGTGTGCATCGTAAAAAAGAATACAATATTATCTATAGCATAAATGCTCTCAACGAGTTGATTAAACTTGAGAATAATGGAGTAATGTCATCTTCGCATCAAATATCTTGGAACAATTATCGTAGCTGTTTTATCACATCG
>CAIMDH010000135.1 GCA_903839715.1 uncultured bacterium | reverse complement strand
TTGTGGGGCTTTTTCTTTCCCTAGTTCACTAAAGTATCTAACACTGGTGTACTACCATGCTCCAAAAAAGTGAGCATGGAGCCTCCGCCAATCGAGATAAAGCTGAACTTTTCATTGAGGCCCAGTTTTTCTACCGCTGCCACAGTGTCACCCCCACCTAGTACACTAAACGCCTCAGCGTCAGCAACCAATACGGCAACAGCTTCAGTACTTTCTTCAAAGCCTGCCTCATAGTTGCCAAAGGGACCATTCCACAAAATAGTCTTGGCTTCAGCAATGTAGCGGGTGAGTAACGCCACTGTCTCCGGACCCATGTCAAAAATACGTTCGTCTTTCTGTACGGTATCAACTGACTTAGTTATCACCCCTGCCGGACCCTCGACCACTACATCAATCGGTAGAATCATCTTCTCACTCCAGAGAAATGATGCGTCACTTAGTGACACTTCAGAGACCATAGAGAGTCCTACTTCAAGTCCTCGTGCCTTCAACATATCATTAGCCAAAGCTCCTCCGACAAACACATAGTCATACAATGCTAAGTATTTTTCGACGAGCGGCATCTTTGTCTCAAACTTAGCACCACCGAGCAAAAAGAGTGAGGGGTGCGCAGGATGCATTACTTTCTTCAATTCCTGAACCTCTTCAGCTAAAGTAATTCCTGCATACGCTGGTAATACTTTTGCCAATCCATAGGTTGAAGCGTGCTCACGGTGCACTTCAGCAAACGCATCGTTTACATACACACCAGCATACTGCGCCAGTAATGCGACTAGTGCACTATCGTTAGTCTCCTCTCCGGGCAGCTGGCGCAGGTTTTCACAAAACAAAATATCTCCATCTTGCGTTGTTGCGGCAAGTGCCGCAAATGATTCATCCGTCACCGCACCACCCCAACGCATTGATATCGATTTAGAAAGTTCAGTAAATACAGGTAGCAGTGTGTCTTTATGGTCGCGTCCAATGTGCGAAATAACAATCACTCGTGCACCCTGTGCCTGTAAATACTGCAAGGTTGGCAATGCTCGCCGCAACCGAAAAGAGTTACGTACGGATCCTTCATCAAGAGGAACGTTACAGGAAGAGCGCACTAACACTCTTTTCCCTTTTAAATTACCCGCTTCGGTTATTAATTTTAAATGCATAGTATGGTTAATTCCCAAGTTCTGTTGCATGAATTATAGCTGCAAATTCTGTTGCTTCTAAACTAGCTCCGCCCACCAAAAAGCCGCTCATACCACCCTGGGTATATAATTCTCTGGCGTTACTGTCCTTCACTGAACCACCATAGATGAGCAGTATCTTTTCAGCAACTTTACGCTCAAAGAGCTTTGTTAAGGTGCTCACAATAAACAGCTGCATCTCTTTTACATTCTCTGCTGTCGCGTTTAATCCGGTGCCAATTGCCCAAATTGGTTCATACGCAATAACCACTTTTTGGAGTTGAACAGCAGTGAGACCTGTGGTCAATGCTTTTATTTGAGTGGCAACATCTTGGTAAAATTGTCCCTGACCATCACGAGTACGCTCACCAATACACACGACTGGTGTCAGTTTACGTTTTAATGCAGCGTGAACTTTTTTATTTACCTGAGTATCAGTCTCTCCGAGCGCACGGCGCTCTGAATGTCCAATGAGTACATACTGCACACCAAAAGCTGCGAGCTGCCCACCACCAATTTCACCAGTTACCGCTCCCCGCTCCTCATAATGCATATCCTGTGCCCCTAGAGCAATTTTTGGATGTATAGTCTTCGCAATTTCAGGAATAAACAAAAATGGTGGAGCAATGACAACGGTGGCAAGACAATTTTTTGATACCTTCTTGCGTATTTGGCTGTATAAAAGTTTAGCTTCTGCAGTCGTTCCGGGGTTGAGTTTCCAGTTTCCGATTACAAGGGCTTGCGTATGTTTCATATCCAAGGATTGTAACATGACCCACAGTAGTTGCTTACCTACCCGTTACTACACAAGATTAATTAGCGTCCCGCCAATAGGTAAACTGGTATAGATCTGAAGTACGAGGTACCAATGGCGGTGGATCTAACACCAAATTACGATCATAGGAATTAAAACGGTTATTAAAACCTGAGAGATACACCCCTGTTCCGCTTACCCATTTAGTACCCACTCTGCCATTCGAGACAATTGTTCCATTTATAGTAAGAGAGTTTCTCTTTATATAATCTTCCCAAGCATTTGGCATAGAAGTGTCATAGTGATTACGACCAAAATGTCCATTTTGGGCAATAAAGATACCGTTTAATGTCATATCATCTGGCACCTGCAATCCTATCAAAACATCATATTCTCCGATAGACAATAATCCTGAACTGGTATTGGAATATGTAATATTGTTATTCAAAATTATCGAAGGATCAACTCCAGAAGTATCAACGTCCGCAACAGCTAGAGTAAACTTTCCGTTCACCGCTCCCTCCAACCACACCTGATCTTCCACAAAGATTAATGGACAATTTGCTGGTGGTGTATAGGTGCCGACTAAACTAGTTCCTTTTAAGATGTTCATGTAACGGCCCCAAGCATAACCATTCGGTTCATTTTCTTTACTATTTACGCGCCTAACTTCCACTGTGCCGTTAGACTTAAAAATTAAATGATAACCGGATTTTCCAGACGGACCGAAATATAAACCTTGTGACTGAGCCTTAGATTGAATAAGAGACAAATCAACAGTCATACCTGCAAAATTTACCGGAGCTGACGGAAATTCAAAAAGGGACACATTAGGATTTGCAGTGGTAGTGAAAACTCCATTTTTGGTACTAGTCGGAGAGCAACCAAAACTGCTCGTACAATTCCAACTGGCTTGACCACTGGTGACGTTTGAATTATTTGTTCCATCCATTCTGATTCCACCGTTTGAATGATACGGCCCAATAATCTGCACATCATCACCAACCCAAACATCAGAATTAAGGATAAAAGAATAGTCAGCTACTGACGGTTGAGCGTGTCTAGCACTAATAGTGCGTTTTACCAACGGGTCAGCATAAGTATGACCGGTTGACTGCACATCGATAGAAGCTAATTCACCACAATAGGTACTACTAGCTATCTCAAGTGAATATTCACCGATAGCACCTCCTTCCGGATCATTGTATACACCAATATATGGACCAGGCAAGCCAGTACCATTTGTTACATCGCCCGGATAATGAGCCAAAAACCACTTATAATAGTTCAAGCCAGCCTCAGCTATCTGTCCTGCTTGCTCAAGCTGAACTCGTTGTGTAATCACTTTACTTTGCGTAAAAATATATCCCACAAACGTACTAGTAATAACAAAGAAAACTGCAGAGAATACTAAAACGAGAAGTAAGAGGTATCCGCTTTTTGTATTCTTCTGCAAATTAGCTAATGACATATTTTATAAGTTATCTTTCAGATTACGTGGTGCAACACTTCCCTTGAGCATAAATTCTTCGGGAGAACGAAGTGGATCAATATTAACAATAACTCTCATTTCAATATAACGTATGTCACTAATCATAGCGGCCGGTGATGCTAACAATGCTCCCATTCCGTCGTAATACTGAAATGTTATCTGGCCTTGACTTATATTCTGTACATACTCTGAAAGCAAAACTGATTCATCGGGAGTTGCCGTATTATAGGTTACAGGATTTCCGATTGGATTATAGGTATACCGATACAAATTTGTACCCACCAATTCAAACTCGACATATTCCACTCCTGAGTCGTTATCAATATCACTATAAAATCCAAAACGCTCAGCTTCCACAGTCACAATAGGAAACGCCCCATTTGCAGCTGGAGACATCTCTCTAGCATCTCGCATCCAATCACTCACACTTCTCCTCGCTGCGTCAATCTCATTTGATTGGGCATATGTATACCCATGATTTTTATAAAGACTGACAATACTCTCCGTGATAACAAGCATCAAAATAGTATTGATAGCAATCACCATTACCATCTCAACTAATGTAAATCCTTGATGGAAGCGAGTATTCATAGAGACTGCCATTACTAAAATTTTACCACCTTCACCTCATCGTCAGTGATGCTAAGTGCGGAAAATGTTTGCGGTGTATAGCCAATTGGTGTAACTGTTAGTTCATAATCAATATTACCATTAAGGCCAGTAAAGAAGACTTGTCCGCACGTGCTGGTGTTACTAATTCCCGAAAAGCCTGGCCGCTCTAATTTTACCTCGGCATTAATTATCTTGGCACCAAGAACAGTCTCTGCTACCACCCTCAAGGTAGTAGCGCTGTCAGCAGCAAGCGTAAGATCTATAGTTTCATCACTTCCAGGCCTCAAGTCTAAGGGATTACCAGAACAAGCTTCTGCAATATCATATCCAGGAGAAATAAAGGTGTACGCATCCCACTCCAAGGCAGGAAACTCATATTCTCCGTTGCTGTCAGTAGTGACTGAACTGGCATTTTTATAAACAGCAGAACCACCACCATCAAAACCAATGGTTTTTGATCCCTGCATCGATACATTAACACCTCCTATACTAGCTTCAGACTCTAAGTAATAGAGTTGAACTGTATCAACACTTGGTGTCACGGCAGTATCTAGAGTTTCCAGAGTAATACCAACCACAAGAGAAGGGTATGTGACATTTGATAGAGAAGATATATCAATAGTTCCAAGTGAGAAGCCGACACCATTTCCTAATAAGTCACTGTCGGGAATAAGATCAGAAGATGAAGCTGAGGTATAAAATCGTATAGTTGCAGTAGTATTAAATGGCACAGTGCCACTGGCCACCAAAAACTCCCAAGCTTCTAACGGGGATGGGGTTAACGGGGTTAGAAACAGCAACCCTGAAGGTACAAATGCCCCACTTGATGTTGCCAAGCCAACAGCATCACCCTCAACCGCAATACCTGTAGAATCTGCTATTCCCGCCATATCTGTAAATGCTTCAGAATATACTTGTGTAGTTTTTCCACTGAGTGTACGCACTGTCAATTCACTCGTTCTATCAATAAAAAAATTCATTGTCGACACATCGGCTTCCACCACTGCTACTGGCTGTGTAGAGGGAGCAGGTAATGTGGTCGTAGCTTTGTAGGTTTGATCGGTTGAATATCCAGTGTCAGTAACAATAATTTCATAATCAGGTCCAGCAGGTGCCCCGCCAAATAACGCTATACCTGAGGCATCTGTTGTTCTCGTGACGTCAATATTCGGTACCAACGTGTTATTAAATACTCTAACACTCGCACCAGGTAAAGGTTGGACATCTGCATCAAAAACATTTACACGCAATGTACCTCCACCAACATTGGTTTCAATTGAAGGTGGAATAACGTTACTAACTAAAAATACTTCATTTGGTATACCGTTAATGTTCCACGACACAGTAACTTTAGCTTGCTTATAGTCGGTAGTAATACTGTTAGTATCAGTAACACCAACACCATCCGCCGCATCGTCAATATATTCAACTAGTATACGCTTAGTGAAATCAATACCATTAAGTGTGGTTGTGCTGAGCTGGGGTAAAAAACCTGCAGGAATACCGGCGACCGTACCAACCACATCATAGGAAAGAGAACGAATATATTCCATCTGATCATTCACCACAGTTAGTGCCGTCATTTTAGCTCGAGATTGTGCAATCAATTTTAATGAGTATTCAAAAGAAGCAAATAAACCAACCAAAATTAACACTGATATACCTATCACTACCACAACCTCGATCAAAGAGAATCCTAATTTACTTTTTTTAATACTAGCTATCATATTGTTATGAGAGCCCATCTGAAATGGAGTAAATCGGTGCAATCATCGCCAAAGCGAAAAATCCAACTGTTACACCGATAACAACCATAAGTAATGGTTCAATAATTGTAGAGAGATCTTTTGTTTTACGTTCAACCTCTGTTTCGTAAAAAAGCGCGAGTTCACCCAACATACCTGAAATCTGTCCCGTCTCTTCTCCTACCAAAATCATTTCACCGACCAAAATTGGATATAGATCTGTCCGTTCGATAAATACTTCTGAAAGTGAGGTCCCTTTCTCTACACGATCACGTGCATCACGAAGAATTTTTTTGTAAAAAACATTTTGTACGACTTCTTCTGTAATTTCAATTGCTTGAATAACATCTACACCTGAGTTAAGAAGAGACGAAAGAGTTCGTGCAGTGCGAGCTGAGTTAGTCTCTTTAGCCATTGTACCTATCACTGGCAAGCGTACTACTGTCCACGAAGACACGGTTTTGCCGATTTTAGACTTAAAGAAATAAATAGTACTCATTACTGTTCCAAACAATACTCCAAGCGTTACTATCGTGTGCTGGGCAAAAAAATCACTCGTTGCAATCAGAAACCTTGTAGTAGGCGGCAGTTCCATACTCATACCTTTAAAAACCACTGTGATCTGAGGCATAACATAAATCATCATTAAAATTCCGATTACCACCATTACCATAATGACAATTGCTGGGTAAATCATGGCCCCTTTAATCTTTTTCGTGAGGTTACTAGCACGCTCCATCTGTACTGAAAGAGTCTTAAGGGCTTCTGCGAGATTTCCACTCTCTTCCCCGGCCCTGATCATAGCTACGTAGAGATCGCTAAAAACTTCTGGTGTATCTTTAAGTGCTTCATAAAACTGCCCTCCGTTATTAATTTTTTCTACAATCTCCTTAATAACTCTTTTCAACTTGGGATTTTTACTCTGTCGTTCAATCACAGAGAGTGACCGTGTCACAGTAAGACCCGCAGTAAGCATTGATCCTAGGTTTCTAGTCATCATCACTAACTCATCCGCCTTTACGCGACTGAGTTTGGCATTAATCTTTTCAATATCAAGCCATTTACCAAGGCCTTGGGTACTTTCTTCAATATTTGAAATGCGGTGACCACTTTGTCGTGCCACGTCATACACAGCATACCGATCATCAGCGGTTACTTCTTGAGTAACTTTATTTCCTTCTTGATCTTCGCCGATGTAGGTAAACTTTGGCATAAATATTATTCATTAATAACGCGCAGCACCTCTTCAATACTAGTTAATCCCTTAGCAGCTTTATAGATACCGTCCTCAAGCATAGTGAGCATACCTTCTTTGCGGGCCTGAGCTTCAATATCGTCTCCAGTCTTCCCTGACATCACCATATCTTTAATAGTTGCAGTGACTTCAAGTACTTCATGAATACCAATCCGACCTTTGTATCCATCTTCAGTTTCCCCTTTTTCTTTTGGATGAAAAAACTGAATATCGTTCCATGTAGCATCTTCTTTGACAATATTCTCTTCTTTAAGTGTTTTTAACACGGTCGGCATATCAACATGTTCTGCCAATTCTTCTCGTTCAGCTTTTGTCAAAATATAGGGCAAACGGTCATCAGCAAGTTTGCGTACCAACCGCTGTCCAATAGCAACACGCAGTGTCGACACCAACAAAAATGTCTCCATACCCATATCTACTAATCGAGCTATAGTACCAGCAGCAGAGTTGGTGTGCACCGTAGCTAGCACCAAGTGTCCGGTTAGAGCGGCATTAATAGCCAAGCTAGCGGTTTCTTCATCACGCACTTCTCCAATCATGATGATGTCAGGATCTTGACGCATCAATGAACGTAATCCTGCCGCGAATGTAAAACCAATCTCAGGCTTAACTTGACTCTGATTGACACGGGCCATCTGGTACTCAATTGGGTCTTCAATAGTAGAAATATTTACTTCTGGTGAATTAAGGAGGTCTAGGATAGTGTAAAGAGTAGTAGATTTACCAGAACCAGTTGGCCCTGTCACTAATATAATTCCCGTCGTAGCTCTGGTTGCTTTATGAATACGCTCGAGAGTTGAGCCATGAAAACCGATACCTTCCAAAGAAAAACCACTACGACTTTCTCGCAGTAGACGCATTACAATCTTTTCACCATAAAAAACTGGTAACATCGACACTCGAAACGCTACTTTCTGACCGTCCATCTCCATCTTAAAGCGCCCGTCTTGCGGTAGTCGCTTTTGATCAAGCTTTAGATTGGAGAGTACTTTAATGCGAGCCACGAGTGTACCCGAAGCGTGTTTAGGTAACTTCATTGCATCATTTAAAATACCATCAATTCGGTACCGCACCATCACCTCTTCTTCCATTGGCTCAATATGGATATCAGACGCTCCTTGAATAATGGCGTGTCGCAAGAGTGTATCAACAATGCGCACAACAGGTAGATCCTCGGCCATCTTTTTTAAGTCCTTTTCAGAAAGCTCTTCGCCGTTTTCTTCGGCAATCACCTTCAGTGCCGAAGCATCTTTCATAATAATTTCGCCAAACTCGTCTTTGAGTGTCTTCTGGTATTGTCTAAGCGCTGTGCGCATTGAATCGGTATCAGTCAAGCGTGGCAAAATTTTGAGACCAACCTTTTTCTTCACAAAATCGATAGCTGGCAAATCTGCTGTATCTAGCATTGCGACTTCTAACTCATTATCATTTTTCTTAAATGCAATAATGTTGTGCGTCCGCGCGACTGGCTCGGGTATAAGAGTGAGTACTTCAAAATCAATTTTGATATTCTTGAGCGAAACAAACGGAATACCAAGTACATATGACTCCACACGACGCATATCGTCTTCAGTCATATGGCCTTGCGCTATCAGCGCCTCAGCTAACGTTCGTCGTTCTTCTTTGGCTATTTTTTCGACAGCCGCAATATCCGCCTTTTTAATTAAGCCGGCATCAAGAACAAAACGCTTCAGTTGTTCATCTTGTATTCGCACAATAAAAAGTACAATTAAGAACTACTACCTCCCTCATTAATATACTCATTAGTATACCATCACTGCTGGTTTTTTAACGTAACTAATTCCCACATCATAACAACTTTTTTACACTTTACTTTCCCTGTAAAACGCACTATAGTATGAGGACTGTGAATGATTGCTCGGCTTGCGCCGGGCTTTCTTTATACCAGTGAAAGGATTTGAGAAATTTACCCAAAATTTATACCTAAAATTACTATGTTTGACTTAAAAGTTATTAACGCCGTTTTACTCGAAATGGAGGAGGAGCGAGGCATCGCCCGTGAGAAAATGATTGACGCGATTGAACAATCACTCGCCACCGCTTATAAAAAAGAATTTGGAAAGCGTGGTCAGATTATTACGTGCAAATTCGACCTTAACTCTGGTACTACCAACTTCAATCAGATCAAAATTGTGATTGACGAAAGTATGCTTAAACCCGAACTTGCTGACGACGAAGAAGAACCTGAGGAAGAAGTTGAGGGTACGGGAGGTTCTGAACAAAAAGTTCGTTTTGACGAAGAAAAGCACATCATGATTTCAACAGCACGGATGATTAAAAAGGATGTGCAACTTGGTGAAGAATTAATCTTCCCGCTTGAACCAAAGGATGACTTTGGCCGCATCGCTGCCCAAACAGCTAAGCAAGTAATCGTTCAAAAGATTCGCGAAGCTGAAAAAGACGCCGCTCTTGCAGAATTTGGTCAAAAGGCAGGAGATATCATCATTGGGCATGTACAACGCTTTGAACGAGGCAACCTCTACGTTGATCTTGGTCGAGTTACGGCAATCATGCCATACGATGAACAGATTCCTGGGGAGCGCTACAAACCGGGTGAACGGATTCGCGCTATCTTACTCGCCGTTGAAGAAACTTCACGTGGTATCTTTCTCAAACTTTCACGGTCTCATGCCGATTTCCTCTCTGGTCTCTTCGCTATTGAAGCTCCAGAACTCCAAAGTGGCGCCGTGGAAGTAAAGGCTGTTGCTCGCGAAGCGGGTGCCCGTTCAAAGATTGCGGTATATGCACACGACCAACACATTGACCCGGTCGGTTCACTCGTTGGACAACGCGGCGTTCGCGTTTCTACCGTAATGAGTGAGTTAGGCGGCGAGAAAATCGACATCATTGAATGGTCGGCAGAACCAGCAAGCTTTATTGAAGACGCCCTCTCTCCCGCTCAAGTACTTAAAGTGAAAATCATTAATGAACCGAACGAGGAAACAGGTGAACGCGGGCACGCTACAGCTGAAGTCGCCAGTGACCAACAATCACTCGCAATTGGTCGCGGTGGACAAAATGTTCGCCTTGCTGCCAAGTTAACTGGTTGGAAAATTGACATTGTATCAGCCGAAAATAAAGAATCACTTGCTGAGACAAATGAAGGAGGAATTGTTGATTTGAAAGCTTCTGATGAGACAGAGTTCGGTAGTGATGAAGATGTACTTGAAAATGAAGACGCTACCACCACCAATCCTGCCCTCCCAGAAGAAGACGAGGCTACTGGTGACCGGGACATCAATCCTGATGATGAAGAGTTTGACGAAATTGACACCCCAGAAGAAGCCGAGGCTCTAGTAGCCGACGAAGAAATT
>CAIMDH010000134.1 GCA_903839715.1 uncultured bacterium | reverse complement strand
GTCCAGTAATGCCAGTAATAAGTGCTTTTTTCATAAAATCGTATAGTACCATTAGTGCTCGTAAATAAAATTTTTCCGTCTCAGTTTATTGTTGTAACTATAGTTTTGTAGCGTTGGTTACAGCTTGGTATGAAGTAGATATTATTTGAGTACATATATATAAGATACCTATTACATTATGAGTACAGAAGAAAAGAAAAAAAAGACCATTGTTATTTCCGGTGGGTTTGACCCCATTCATCCAGGGCATATCGCGATGATAGAATCAGCAGCCGAGTACGGAGAAGTGCATATTGTTGTAAACAGTGACGATTGGTTGGTGCGGAAGAAAGGTTTTTTCTTTCAGCCGTGGACAGACCGCAAGAAGATATTGGAGGCGTATACGCCACATGTACATTCGGTAGACGACACCGATGGTACGGTGTGTGAGGCGCTCCGACGCATCAAGCCGGATTACTTTGGTAATGGGGGAGATCGTACTAACAAAAATACTCCGGAGCTCGATGTCTGTGCAGACTTAGGGATTCTGCCAGTGTTTGAACTTGGCGGTGGTAAGTACAGCTCGAGCTCTACCATTAATGGCCGGCAGCGGGTGATGACCAGATGGGGGTCGTATGATGTGCTCCTTGATATGCCTAATCTTAAAGTGAAGATGCTTACTATCGAAGCCGGGAAGAAGCTCTCTTTGCAACGGCATGAGAAGCGCAGTGAATTTTTCTTTACTCCAAATGGCGAGGTACGGGTAAACTTGCCGGGGGTATGGCATGCACCACATGCACCAGAGAATGAAGGACTTACTATCCTGGAGGTGCAAGTAGGGGCTTCAGAGGAGGGAGACATCGACCGCATATCTGAAGACTCAGCTGATTTTGATGAGGAGGTGGAGAAGAAGATTCATCTAAATAAATAGGGTGGGGCGGGAGGTATAAAAAACGACGGGAAAGCAAAGCTTTCCCGTCGTTTTTTATTGTCATTCTTTCATGATTGTGCAGTTAGATGGGATACTATCTGTACATATGCACTTTATACGTTCAGAAAGATTTCGATTGCTACAGACTTCATTATCATGGGCTTGTTTCAATATTGGGAAAGTAATTAACATGATTGCTATTACCGCTACCACTACACCAATTAGTGTATATTTTTTCATAGAAAAATTATACACTAATATATTAAAAAATAGCTCAGAAGATGGGATGGTTTTATTGGGGGTGATTGATGATGGAGATGATGTAATGTGGTTCAATAATGTGAAAGTAGAAACGGTATCCCTTATCTAGTCTGCCTTGCTTGTAGTTTTTAGATTAAGTTTGGCGTGCAGTTCTTCAATGCTACCGAACTCAATAAACCTATCTGTCTTTATATCCTCAGCGCCTTGAGTGATAGCTTGTGCAAGCTCTGTGTTAAGAGTATTTCGCACCATTTTTGGTCTGGGAAGAAAAATGCGTTGTGGTGTTTTAGTAGGTGATTTTTTCATACTTATTTAGTAAGTATAGCAGGGCTTGCCGAAGGCCGCCCCTCCCCGCAAGCTATTTAATGAGTGATATACTTATTTCAAAGTATGCCGAAAAAAATTATTCAAAAAAAGGAGGAATTGGTGATTTATCAAACTAAGTCAGGCGCTTTAGAGTTGCGAGGAGATTTTACTAATGACACTGTCTGGGCAACACAAGCTCAGATGGCTGAGGTTTTTGGGGTAAATTCACAAGCTGTCACAAAACACGTTAAAAATATTTATAAGGAAGGGGAACTGGATGATTTCGCAACTTGTTCCATTTTGGAACAAGTTCAAACTGAAGGTAGTCGCAAAATCACTCGCTCTGTAAAGTTTTATAATCTCGATGTCATCATTGCGGTTGGGTACCGTATTAATTCTGTAGTGGGCACAAATTTCCGTATTTGGGCCACTAAGACACTGCGCCAGCATATTACGCAAGGCTATACTATTGATCCAAAGCGTGTCGCTAAAAACTATGACTCCTTCATGGCGGCTGTTAAGCAAGTACAAGCCGTCCTGCCAGCTAGTGGAATAGTTGATGCACAAGAAGTTTTAAATCTCGTGCGGTTGTTTGCTGATACTTGGTTCTCACTTGATGCGTACGACAAAGAAACACTTACTCTGGCCAAGATGAGTAAGAAGAAGGTTCGTCTGACAGCTAAAGAACTACAAGCCAGTATCGCTGTCTTGAAACAAGAACTAATTGATAAAAGTGAAGCCACCGAAAACTTTGCGCAAGAGCGTAATCGTGAAAGTATTGAGGGAATTGTAGGTAACGTGATGCAGAGTTTTGCGGGGCAGGAGTTGTACCCAACTGTCGAGTCCAAAGCCGCTCATTTACTATATTTCATTATCAAGAATCATCCATTTGTAGATGGCAACAAACGTTCTGGCGCGTATGCTTTTGTGTGGTTCTTACACAAAGCTCGGGTACTTAATGCCGAGCAACTAACGCCAACTGCCCTCACTGCACTTACTATCTTAATAGCTGAAAGTC
>CAIMDH010000133.1 GCA_903839715.1 uncultured bacterium | reverse complement strand
GGAGTAGAAAAGAAACATAAAAGTCGGGCCCTTTAAGGCCCGACTTTTATGTTAGTCACTTCCAGGGACTTGCAGACTTTTTTTGTAAGGAGTACGATAAATTTTACCTCTTGTCATAGGGACAGAAGGGAAGCGTTTAAACTAGTTCTTTGAGGAGTACAAAAATGAAAAGCGACGATATGGGAGCATCTACCCTAGAAGAAACGGGAGTTGCTCACAAACAGGCAGAAGTTACCTTGTTGCCTGTACAGCGGCCACCGCTCCAGATGGTAGCAGAATCCATCTATGATGATCAGCAAATGGACGATTCGACTACTGTTGGACGAACACAATTGACACCAGAGCAAAAAGCGCGACTGGCAGTTGTGATGGCACGTCAGGCTCGTGGCGGCGGACATTTGACGGATGGGCGATATTTGGCGGAAATGCCAAATTTCAGGCCTTCTGCCGGGCGCAAGCAACAAGAAACTATTGTTGCTCATGCGTACTACGTTGATTAATTTTAACAAAAAAGGTTCGAACACAGGAGTAAGAATACTATTTTATAACAATTTAGTTTTAGTCAATTTACCATTGGAGGAGGGTACTTTATGATCGGTAGTCGTCATTGGATTCCGGCCAAATCTGAACCACGTAAGGCCAAAGGCGAAGTGTCTAGTGCACGCGCGCTCAATCAAGCAAAAGGCAGACTCTTCAATGCAGGTCTGTATGCAGGTAAGAGTGGTCGTGTGTTAACCAACTACGTCGCAAAAGTTTTGTGTGGAACGCAGACGGCCTAAACGGTACGTCACCTAAATCAAAAACGGTCTCAATCGAGACCGTTTTTCTAATTGTTGTTATTGGGGTGTTGAAAGCTTTCGTTTGTGATACTTAGATAGTGTATTATATATAGGAAGCTTGCTTGTAAAAGACAGAGAGCAGGGACTACGCATCGCGACTGCGCAGTCCCCGCCCTCTGTCTTTTTATATATTTGTCCGACATTTGATATGATGGAGAGATATGCGCGCAATTTTTATTTTTTCTCTACTCGCTACTATAGTAGCCGCCACTAGTTACTGGTACCTTGCTACTGCTGCGGTATGTCCAGTACCTGTTACATATCGACTAGGAACCATTGATGAACGCTTTGCGTTATCTACAGAAGAAGCACTGGCCGTACTCACTGCAGCAGAGTCGGTATGGGAGCACTCAGTGGGACGTGATCTTTTTGAATATGATGCTACTTCAGCGTTTACGGTTAATTTTATTTATGATGAACGTCAACAGTTAGCGAGTACTGAGGAAGAATGGCGATTGCGCCTAGATAGAGAAGAAGCAAAAAGCCAGGATTTACTCGCGACAGTGCAGAAGTTAGGGGCTGAGTATGATCTGGTACAGGCAGGCTATCAAGCGGCCCGTGAAAAATACGAAGAAAGACTACGTGCCTACAATAAGCGGGTAGAAGTGCTCAATGAACAAGGCGGTGCGCCAGAGCCTGTCTTTGCTGAGCTCCAGACTGAGAAAAATGAGTTGGCCGACTCGCTGGAAACTCTCTTGAGACAAGAGCGAAGTATTAACACCATGGCCGAGGAAATTAATCAAAAAGCCGAAGAGGGTAATCGATTGGTAGAGGTATATAATACAGAAGTCCTCCAATACAATGAAATATACGGTAATCGTGATCTGTACACCCAAGGAGATTTCCAGCGGGATCGCATTAATATCTATAAATTTAGCGACACGACGGAACTCTCGAAAGTAATTGCTCACGAATTTGGTCATGCACTAGGAGTCGGTCATGTTGAAGGAGGGCAGTCACTCATGTACTATTTAATGGCGGAACAACCAGATACGTTGGTTTTGTCCGAAGCGGACAAAATAGCCTTCGTCGCCATGTGTGGCACAGGAACTGATATCGTCTACAAAATACGAAGAATTATTCGCACCGCATTATCACGTTTTTAATTTTATAGATATGAACAATACTTTTTTTAGCATACAGTACAACCGGTTTTTGGCGACAACAGCACTCGCATTGCTCATTCTGGCTCTCGGCGCCTATGCGTACTACACCATCAAGCAGGCCCAGTATATTTATACTGGCCCGACTACCATTTCAGTAACTGGTGAAGGTGAGGTAATGTCAGTACCAGATATTGCCCGCTTTAGTTTTTCAGTTACGGAAAAGGGAGTGGATGCGGGAGCTGCTCAAAATGCTTCAGCTGTTAAAATGAATGACATTATGGGCGCCCTGAAGGAAGCAGGTGTAGAAGAGAAGGACATCAAGACTGAGTATTATAATATGTACCCAGTGTATAAGTATGAAGAAAAATACTGCTTGCCAACAATGTCTAGTTACTGCCCTCAAGGTGAGCAAGTTGAGGACGGATATGAAGTGTCTCAAAATATTGTGGTTAAGGTGCGTGATTTGAGTAAAGCCGGCGCTCTCTTGGCACTGGCTGGTGAAAAAGGTGTTAAAAATATTAGCGGACTAGAATTCACTGTCGATGATACTTCAGCTCTAGAAGACGAGGCTCGTGCTGAAGCAATTTCTGACGCAAAAGCAAAAGCAGTAATTTTGGCCAAGGAGTTAGATGTGCGACTTACTAAGATGGTGGGGTACTATGAAGATGAAGGATATCCAGCTACTCCATATTATGCAAATGGTATGATGGGAGATTCTATGATGAAGAATGAAGTAGTGGATGCAGCTGTGGTACCAACTGGTGAAAATACCATCACTCACCGTGTGACACTTACATACCAGATACAATAATAAGAACTGAGTAGTCAATACAAAAACACCCTTCAATACGATGGGTGTTTTTGTTCAGGTATCATGAAAGTGGTATACTGCTAGGTATATGTCAGAATCATTTGAGTCCAATAATAGTGTTGAAACAGAAAAATCTGTAGAGGTGTTACGAACAGAATTGGAAATAGCGTTGGTTGCTTTGGAAAATGCCGCTGCCGCAGTCGGTAAATTTGAATCAGGTCTACCAGAAGTTGATTTTGGTATGACTGATAACCTGCTCGAAGCAGAAGCTGCCGCTGTTGCTGCTACCCAAAAACTTATCCAAGCTATTAAGAAGCAAGGAGAGGAGGTTGGCCTAGCGTCTAGACAGGGAGAATTACTCAAATAAGGAAGTGTGTATGTCAAAGGACCGGATGGCCTAGACCATTCGGTCCTAGTCCCGTAATAGACAATAAATAACGGTTTAACTTCTCATTCTGAATAGACAGTAATTCCGGTTAGACTTTTCGAGCGTTTTTCTGTGCTAACTTCTTGAATAATTCTTCCTTCAGCATACCAAGCTCAGTATGCAAACTCAATGG
>CAIMDH010000132.1 GCA_903839715.1 uncultured bacterium | reverse complement strand
TCAATCATTCCTTTAATTTGGGACGCTATCGAGAAAAAATATCCTCTCAAACTATATGGTACAGAAATGACCAGGTTTATGATTGAAGCAGAGCAAGCTGTTGACTGTGTTGAGTATGCCCTTACAAAAACTGGCTGCAGTGTCGTCCCGGCACTCAAAGCAATGAAAGTTCAAGATCTCTTTGAGATTTACAAAGAACATTTTGGTCTTGAATATTCTGTTGGACAGCCGCGCATCTCCGAAAAATTACATGAGCAAATGATTGCAAACGCCGAAACAAATCGCGTGAGTTTTGATGCCGCAAATAACATGTTCACTATTCACTACAACGACATCTCAAATACGGTCAAACTACCTTTGGAGGGATATAGCTCTGAGTTACACCTGCTTACAAAAAGCGAGCTCGAAGAAATACTTAAAAAGCACGCCTACTACAAAAATTCTCCGTTCATGTAACCATCCTAGTGAAGTGCAGTTACCAAGCTGCGTATGTTAGTGAAACAAATATTTTACTAGCGGCATGAGACCAAGACGACGTGCAAGCTTGCGGACCCGCCTGAATGGTACCCATGATTCAGCCCAGTGATTCTTAGTGTATGCGCGTGCTAATTTTTCTTCTGTACACACTTCCCCATCGTCACAGGGATTAAAATAACGGTAGTCGAAAATTTCAGTACCAGGGTACTCCTTCTCTCCTAGTACTGCAGTCACTGTCCGTGGTGAGGTGCGGGTAGTGTCGTACACTGTATCTGTATCATACACAGTGAGCATCGCGGCAATGGCCGGATGCTGGGGCTGCGCTCCTATCACTCCTGCAGCTATCACACCATCTTTGGTCTTACCGAAGAATGCTCCATGTCCGAGCAAAGAATCAAAAGATTTTAGTACCTCCGTATCAGTATCCAAATAAATTCCACCCTCATTTGTGAGCACCCGAAAGCGGATATAGTCTGCCACAAACGCCCACTGCTTTTTAGCATACATCGCTTGTACGTAGTGATGCTGCATTGGACTATTAGCCTCATTCCATAGCTTTATTTCGTACTCCGGCAGATACTTTTTCCAACTCGCTATACAGCGAAGCGCAAGTGGTGTGAGAGGTGCCGGACCGACCCAGACGTAGTGGATGATTTTTGGGATTTTTGCAGACGAATCCATAGTATATCTATAGTACCATCCCTGCTTAAGGAAAGTTACTGTGTGGTATTGTGATATACCCGCAGTGTATCTTCGACCATTTCTTTGAGGGTGTGTGTCGGCTGCCAGCCTAGTACAGTGCGCGCACGGGTGGCGTCAGCTACGACTTGAGGCGCGTCGCCGGGGCGACGCGCCTCTTCAGTTACCAGAAGCGGAGTCGGCAGTGTAGCGTCAAAGGCAGCTGCGAGCTCCCGGACCGAATAGCCAGTACCGGTACCAAGATTGAAGATGCCGCTCTCGGATACATTAAGTGCTGCAACATGTCCTACCGCCAGGTCACGCAGGTGAATGTAGTCACGGATGCAAGTGCCGTCCTTAGTGTCGTAGTTGGTGTCAAAAATAGTAAAGGGTTGGGCACTTGTCAGGGTACGGGCAATCACTGGAAAAACATTTTGAGCCGCTTCTTCACGGTAGTCGAGTCCCGCATCACCGGCTACATTGAAGTACCGGAGGATTGTGTAGTGCCGCAAATGTCCGGTGCGAGCGTACGCCAGTATCATCTCTTCGACAATCCACTTGCTACTACCATACACCGACACTGGCCCGAGGGGTGTGTCTTCAGTCACAGGCAGAGTGGTGTATGCTGGGTCATACACAGCCGCAGTCGAAGAAAAGATCAGTCGCGGTATTTTTGCTGCTGTCATTGCCGCTAGGAGATTTTGTGAGCCGACGACATTGGTCGTATAGTACAAGGCGGGATTTGCTTCACTTTCGCCGACGGCTTTTTTGGCAGCAAAGTGGAAGACGGCGCCGAAGGCGCCGTCAGCGCACACCGCCGTAATGGCTGCCGCATCGGTAATACTCCCCGCTACTATCCGCGCTCCATTAGGTACCTTACTTTGTTGTCCGGTCGAAAAATCATCAAAGACCGTCACTTCGTGCCCCAAGGCCAAGAGTGCAGCAGTTACTGCCGAACCAATGTATCCAGCCCCGCCAGTGACAAGTATTTTCACATACTATAGTAAACCACCATTTGCGTAAAAACGTTGCGTACCGCCCAATTTTGCCCCTTTGGCGGGTGTTTTGAATACAGGATTAGCTCTAATTGTAGTTTTTTGTTTTGATATACTTAGTTTATGCAAATAATCCTCCTTGATTCTGTTGAAACATTTCTTGAATTACTGCACCACAAGGAGATTGCTAAAGTAATTCGCACCATTGAATTACTGGAAGGATTTGGTAACGGCTTAGGACTACCCCACAGCAGACACATGTCTGAAGGACTTCTAGAGCTACGAATACGTGGCACTAGAGAAATTAGAGTATTTTATTGTTTTCATAAAAATAAAGCTTACTTGTTACACGCTTTCATTAAAAAATCCCAAAAGACTCCAGATAAAGAAATCGCTATTGCTAGAGTAGCGATGAGCAGCTTGCAATGATATAACTTATAAGTTATATTTACTTTATGACCTCTTCTTTTAAACAATTCAAAACAAAGGCGCTCAAAAATCCGATTGTGAAAGCTGAGTACGAGGCGCTCGCACCAGAATATACAGTGATTAAGACTATTATCAGGGAGCGTACTAAGCGCGGCTGGTCACAAACTGAGCTAGCCGAAGCTATCGGTAGTCGACAGCCCGTTATCTCTCGACTGGAACGTGGTGACAGCAATCCTTCTCTACAGACACTGGTCCGTATTGCCAAAGCTCTCGACCTATCACTGAAAGTATCGATGCAATAATTACCACCAGTTCACCGATTTGATACAGAATTACTGCAAGGCTAAGTGCCGCACGTAGCCGGAGACTGAATCGTATCCCTTCTCAATCGCCTTTTTTTCAATACGCGCCTTATCTACTCCTGACACACGAAAACGAATTACATCTGACTGTTTTCGCTCATAGTCTTGTTCAGCCATGATTAAATTCGGCAAATCAAGAATAATCTCCGCCAAATCCTCAGGCAGAAACTCCTGATCAATACACGCATCTTTGGCAATAAAATGAATAGTACCTGAGGCAGTTTTCTCAAGGGAGTATGAATATATTTTATTTTTTA
>CAIMDH010000131.1 GCA_903839715.1 uncultured bacterium | reverse complement strand
GCTAATCAACGACACTTTAAAATATAACTCCAGCATAAATGAGAACAGTCATGATTTATTAAAACGAAAATCGTGACTGTTCTCATTTATAGGACCCTCCTAGGCGGAGCTAGTTAGTTGACACAGGTGCAGAACTGAGCGATGAGAAGACCTTTTTAGAAAGAGAGATAAAGAAGCTACAACACTGATTTATAATATTTATTATCCCTGTCTCCTCCTGCCATTACTATATACGAGCACCACTACTCGTAACCCGTGCCCGGAGCGAATTAAGCAACGGGAAAAAGTCTGAGATGAAATTGTAGACAGCTGCTCCAGTTGGTCCAATAATACCTACAAATACTAGGGCGAGTCCGAAGATATTGGTAAAACCCCAGATATAAAAATCTTGAACTGAAATCGAGCGAGCGGTGTGAGCGAGTCGTACAGCTTGCGGGATGGCAGAGAGATTATCTTTCATGAGGACAATATTAGCTGACTCAATTGCACCATCTGAACCAAGACCACCCATGGCAATCCCTACGTGCGCAAGTGCAAGTGCTGCTGCATCGTTAACACCATCACCGACCATGGCTACTGTATATTTTTCATGTAATTCCTTTAGTTTTGTGACCTTATCTTCTGGGTAAAGTCCGGCATAAAAGGCATCAAGTCGCAGCTCTTCTGCGACGGTTCGGGCGGCACGTTCATTGTCACCAGAGAGCATTATTATGTGTTTAATACCAAGCTCCCGCAGCTCCTTAATGACCCTCTTTGCTTCAGGTTTTATACTGTCGCCAAATGACACAATGCCGAGAACCTTATTATCAAGAGTTACGTAAGAAACGCTGCGACCTTTATCTGATTCTGACTCTTCATGATCAGTTAGAATTTTTGGGATAGAAATGTCTTGCTTACACAAAAAATCTTTTCTTCCAAAAAACACTGACCCCTCTGGAGTGGCTATAGAGACACCCATACCAGACACCACCTCACCAGTCATAGCTGAAGATTCGTAGGATATGTTTTGTTCTTTTGCATATTCAAGAAGAGCTTTTGAGAGTGGATGCGAAGACCGAGCAGCGGCTGAGGCCGCAATTGCTACCAGATACTTATCAGCGATGTCATTCACCGGGATGACAGACATTACACGGGGTGTACCTGATGTAAGCGTGCCTGTTTTATCAAAAACGATAGCATCAACTTTTCCGAGTGTTTCAAGATACCGACTACCTTTTATCACAATCCCCTGTTTAGCTGCAGAACCTATTGCTCGCAAATATGTAAGTGGAATTGCTATAGCGATATCGTCAGCACAGACAACCAGTATGACAGCCAACACTAGTGCAGTGTCTTGAGTGATAAGCAATAGAAGCGCCGAAACTAAAAAAGTTCCGATGAGGTATATTTTTCCAAACTTTTGCCCTAACGTCTCAATCGCCGGTTTTTCGGTCTCAGCTGACTGCACGAGAGCGATTATTTTTTCAATAAGTGTATCTTTCCCAACGGATTCAGTCTTAATATGAAGACTTCCTGAAGTAACAAGGGTTGAGCTTCGCGCAACGTCATTGAGTACTTTCTCAACCGGAAGCGACTCTCCTGTTAAGGACGACTCATCGACTGACGCTTGACCAAACACCACCATTCCATCAACTGGTATTCTTTCACCCGCATCAACAATAATTATGTCTCCTTTTACTAAATCATTTGGTGAAACCACGACTATTTTCCCTTCTCGCTTTAGCTTTACTTTCTCAGGACGAAGTTTTAACAACCCTTTAAGACTTCTTTCTGTTTGGCTTTCACTAAGTGCTGCCAAAATGCGAGCCGCCGTCAGCATTAGGGTGATAAAAATAGTTGATATCCACTCGCCATGAATAATAGAAAAAATAAGGGCTAGCGACGCAAGCATATCCATTGAAGCCCAGTTCTTTTCAAATACGGCATAGGCGGCTTTAATAAATACCGGCGTGATTCCTATGACTGCTGTTGAAAT
>CAIMDH010000130.1 GCA_903839715.1 uncultured bacterium | reverse complement strand
ACTGATGCAAACGTTACCTAGGCAGATACATATGGCGCTCCCGAAACCAATAGACAAATACTGGCAACAAGTATCAGACCTTACTATTCACGATGCTGCATTTTGGATGCACTTTGGGTACGACCCTAGGGAGCACAAACATCAATATGACGCCGACCAAAATTACGCCGACCACTTTGAAGATCACCCCAACGCCGCTGAAGCACTGTACGAAAACGGCGAGGTGCTTATAAGTGCGATCCGTGAGGGGGTAATAAAAACAACTATAGTGGTCAAAAAGAGTGGTTTTGAAGACATAACTAAAACAAAGATTCTTAAAACTGACTGGCTTAGATGGTGTCAAGAAAACGAATACATCGAGCTAAGTCAATTGTTTTCAAAGTTGAATAGCACGAACCCAACTACAGACCCGCTACACACACTAAAACCGTCAGAATTAGACACCCCCATTGCCAACTACAAAGGCAACACACCAAAACCGATCTTCCATAAACTCAACAGAAACTCACTCGACCCAGCAATTGATGAAGCTATAAAGCAAGCTGGAAATCTGGAACTTGCAGACGTTTATTTGAAGTTGAAGTTATTGGCAATTAGTGAACACCCCCCTTTTACAGGAGAAATTGAGGGTAAGGCACTATGCTACACAAACGACAGCGACAAGACTGATAAACTTACCAAAGATGCGCTAGGAAAAAGACTGAAAACACGGCGAGATAACGCCGAATAACACCACAAAAAACCAATCGCGGAAGGTCTCTGCCAAAAGCATGATTAATTCGATCTAAGTGTGTAAAAAGCATCCTAGAGCTTGTACTTCACTGTAAATGAATTGCAGTGGTACACGCTCCACTTAGAGGAATGAATTATGACTAAGGAATTACAAAACCAACCCGCACTAGCAGCAATTGCTGCAGGTCGCGACCATATCAACACAACTGAGTTTGCGCATGCTATAGATAGAGCTAACCAAACCATCCGCAAGAACTATTGCCTGACAGGCGAATGCTATGGGATTCGTCCGGTCAAATTCGGCAACCGCTTATTATGGCCAGTCTCTCAAGTCGCCGCTTTGCTCAGAAAGGGGGCGTGCTAATGAACCGCCCAGACAAAACCTTCACAAGCAACAGAGAGATTAATACCCCTGCTCAACGCAAACGCCTATCCAATAAAGAGATTCTAGAAAAAATAAGCTACGTTAAGTATGACGATTCGAGAATCCCAGATGCAAATCCGCGATTACTAAAAAAGCTTTTTAAAATAACAGACCAAATACCAGACATAGTATTCAAAATAGCCTTATGGCCCGACGACACATGCGGCATCGTAGGTTACCAGAAAGCAACCTCTGGATTACCTGACCACAAGCTGATTGATTTATACCACACCGCATACGAGACCGAGCTCACAAAACGCAACGATACAAGCGTGTCCGGAGGTGTGGCATGAGTTTAAATTTACAACCTTTGAACAAACACCAAATTCGTACTCAATGCCATGCATTACCGCCTCTAATGCTAATTATGGCATTCGGAAAGGTAGCCTTCGAAACATTTCTATTTCGTAAAAAGTTAGCGGAAAACGAGGGCCACAAATACGAAATATATTACTGGCCAAACGGCACCACTGTTTTCTTAAAGAGACCCAACCAAAGTGGGGCTCTTAATGAGGACGACAAAGAGGCCATCTACAAGCAATTCGCCGAGAACTCCACCGAACTATGTATGGAGATAACCTATGCTAGAACCTAATTTCGCTGAAGCAGATCGTTTTTTCAACATACTCGAACCTAATACTAAATCCTTCACGTTCCAGACATTCCCTGATATAAAAACCGAGGATAAAAACCTTAGAGGGAATTTAACTAATGTATTTCACGGTCCTTTTGACGAATTTAAAATAAAACTAGGGGCGCTAAACAATATGGGGGCAGGAATATTCGTCATGGTGAACGAAGGTGATGGGGTCACTCAAGAAGGCAAAAAATCATGCCGAAGCGAGGCTAACGTAATTAAAGTGCGTGCATTGTTTGTGGATTTAGACGGCGCGCCACTTGGTCCTGCGTTAAATTACAAAATAACGCCAAGTATGATAATAAGTACGTCTCCTGATAGATACCACGTGTACTGGCTAATCGAGGACTGCCCTCTAGAGCAATTCACGTCACACCAAAAGGCTCTGTTATCACAAATCAACGGAGACCCGAGCGTATGTGATTTACCTCGAGTAATGCGCGTACCAGGGT
>CAIMDH010000129.1 GCA_903839715.1 uncultured bacterium | reverse complement strand
GGGCGGACAAATCATAAATGTCGCTTTAATTTTCTTTGGAAAAGTGTTTTCAGAGAGGTACTTTGCTAGAAAGATACCACCAAGGGACGAGCCGATCAGAATTACGTTATTGCGAAGATAAGGAAAATGTCTTTCAAAATGTATTTTCCAGTCTGCATATTTTGCATTATCCTGGAGGGGCATTCGCGGGCGAATTATCTCAAAATCCTTTCCAAGTTTTTTATCTAAGTATTGCTCAGTCCACTTAACTTTAGGCTCAATGGAGATAGGTCTGTTTTGAAGAAAATCTACATAGTCTTTTTGACTCTTGAAAGTCATGCCTCCATGTATGAGTAATATTTGTAGTTTGTTTTTCATAATTATATT
Organism: uncultured bacterium; assembly: GCA_903839715.1. Lineage (GTDB taxonomy): Bacteria > Patescibacteriota > Minisyncoccia > Phycocordibacterales > UBA918 > OLB19. Next base: position 1,621 of record CAIMDH010000129.1, on the reverse strand, counting down.
TTAGTATCTACTTTTCAATACACTACACTTTCAAGTACTACTCCAAAAAACTAATTTCTCTTTGAATTACGAAGGAAGACCCTTTGTAGACACAAGTCCGTTTTCTTTAACCAATAAACTGGCTGGTCCCTGGTCGACTATCTTGGTGATGTTTTGGATATTACTAGCTTCATTATAACTAGGGAGACAGACTGCTATTTTCATGACAATTTAGCGATCGCTTCCAAATTTCTAGTTTTTAACAATTGCCATGCTGGTTCGGAAGAAAATACTTCCATAAGGTCGAGAAAATACGTTCCTTTTTCGACCAGCTTGCGTCTTTTATCTGGATCCGGAACAAGATCTATATATAAACTATTTACCGCGATATCAATAGATTTTAGAACGACAGCATCCTTTCCGTACGCAAGAACTCGATCATACATGTCTTTATATTGTTCGACTGGATCTGAAATTGATTCATCATAGCTAACGGCTATTACTAAATCTAAAACCTCTTGGCCAAAATCATCCCTTAGTTGCTCATCAGTTTCATTAGTATCTTCAATAATGTCATGAAGAACTGCACCAATTATTATTTTTTTGTCATATCCCATTTCCATAAGCATATTAGCAATGCGAAGCGAGTGTAAAATGACTGGCTTTGGGTTGTGTCCAGACTCATTGTAGTTGGTCACTAAATATGAAATCGCCTTCTCAATCTCAAAACTGTCCTCAGGTGAAATAGCATGATTTAAGGTAAACATACTAATGATTGTAACAAAAAACGGCGACTCAATCGAGTCACCGTTACTTCCCTATTTCACGACATCATTACCAATGAGACGAGCCCTATGGTTTCGACACAGTGAGAGAGTGAGACGGGTTTTCCCAGCACTAGATTTACCCAGTAGCAGGATTGCCCTGCCACTAAACTCAACCGCCGCTGTATGCATCGTGACCACCTGCTTTCGCTGGTGAAGCACTTCAAGAAACGGCAACGCCGCATAGAGCAGTATCTCACCTGACTGCAATTGCTCAAGCGGTGTTGTTACGAGCAGCGACTTGTCCGAGTAGATCACGGGCTCAAAGGAGGCAATTGAATTACGAAGGAAGACCCTTTGTAGACAGACTATCACATAACTACTGGCCGTCTGGGACGATGTTCGAACTTTAATGTTATTGCTATAACCGACAGTGGAATATCTTACCGATAGAAATCGGGCTCTTCGTAATAATATGACTGTTCAATACCCTTCATGAAAACATCACGGTCATCTACTTTCGAAGTAAGTGCGTTACGCAGAAGCTCTCTGATTTCAAGGGCATTTACTGGACTACGCTCCATAGCATTTAAATAGTCTCTTTTGTCTATCTTTTCCCAATCTATACACTGAGATAGATTTTTCTTAAAGATTAAATCAAGCCAGATTCGCATACTCCTTCCATTCCCTTCCATAAATGGATGGGCTACATTCATTTCCACATATTTAGCAACAATATCTTCAAATGTCTTTTCTGAAAGAGCATCGATCGCAGAGAGACTTTCAGAAAGGTACAAACATGATGCGAATCGAAATCCGCCTTTGCTTATATCTTTTTCACGAATTTTGCCGGCGAAATTATATAATTCTTTAAAAAG
>CAIMDH010000128.1 GCA_903839715.1 uncultured bacterium | reverse complement strand
TTTTTCATACAAGATTAATTATTAACTAAGTAGAATTTTTGCCATCTTCTTTAGCACATCAGTGTTAACAATCTTTGAAACGGATATTGATGGACCTGATTGTAATTCAATAAAAATAAGATTTCCTGATTCATTTTTCATAAAATCAACTCCTAGATAATCGAGACCGGAAATTTTTGCAGCTTGTAAACATAAAGATTGTTCAGCTTCAGTCAGCACCCCTTGAGTCACGATACCTCCTTGAGCATGATTATTTAGAAAATTTTCTGAAGAGCGAGTGATTACTTCTACAATCGCGCCATTAAGACAGAGGGTGCGATACTCACTTTTTGAATTTGTAACATACTCTTGAAACACAACCGCTTCAGCCTTGCTTTTATCAGCACTGACTAAGTACTTTTCCACTTCATCAATCGAATTAATTTTCCAAACACCACGACCGCACGAACCATCAATCTTCATTACAAATGGAAATAAAAATTCTGCCTGTATGTATCCCAAAAAATTTTTGACTTTTTCACCTGGAACAATTACTGTACGCGGAATACGAAAACCATTGGCAATTAGGTTTATATATTGTGCTTGCTTGCTTGTGTTTTTGTGATGTTGTTTAAAAACTTTGTTTAAAGTTTTTAAACCTAATGCTTCAAAAAACTGTAGTAGTAATGTAGAATAAAAAACATTTGGTTTGCGATTCCTTGCAAAAACCACATCCTCTTTATTTACCGAAAATAATCCCTCACTTGAGACCAAGCATGGAGTTTTGTCATACCCATTACCTAAATCCATTAGTAAATCACATGAATTTATGGATACGGACTCACCATTCAAAGCCTCAATGGCAAGGCTGAGTTCTGTCTTAAACGTCTCTGCGAAATCGTTTAATAGTATGATTCTTTTCACCTTACCAAATTATTAGACCTTTAAAATTTTGATATTTATATTATAAAAAAGCAATTCTGTCAATGACAGAATTGCTTTTACTGGGGTCAGTAGCCTTAAATCCCAAACTTTACAGTGGACTCTGTTGTAGAAGCAGTTGATGCACCAATTGCTGTGGCAATTTGACTACGGAAGTCTTCGTAGGTCTCAATTTTCATTTGTGTACCATTTAGGAAAAACGTTGGTGTACCTGTAAGACCAAGTTCACGAGCAGTCCGGGCACTAGTGGTGATATGTTTAGCGATTTCTGATGAATTATAGTGACGCTTAAACTTCTCAATATCCAAGCCCAACTCTTCAGCATACTGCACAAATAAAATTATTGGGTTTGGATTCTTTGTCCAAGTCGTCTGATTACTAAAAAGTAAATCATGATACTCAAAAAAGGCGCCTTGTTGACCAGCTGCCTCTGCAGCTCGTGCGGCAGACACTGCCAGCTTATGCATTGGCAAAGGATAATGCTTAAACTCAAGCACTAATGAGTCGCCGAACTCGGTCATGATATCTTGGAGTACAGGTTGGAAGGACGCACATGCCGGACACTCAAAGTCACTATATTCAACCAGTGTTACCACAGCTCTTTCACTTCCTTTACGATGATCAGTAATCGTAACTCCTTCATTGTTGGAATCGGCAACATTACCGGAATACCAAACCGATCCTCCTATCAACACAATTGCAATAACTCCTATTATTACCCATGGATTTTTCATATGACGTACAGTGTAACACAAAGTATAGTGGTGGTGAAAATTAATTTTCGACTACCTTCTTGCAATAAAACCCAGCTATTAAAATCAGTACACATACTTACCCTTTCCTAACTTAGCAGCACTGGGCTATATAAGGTAGTGATTTTAAGCCTCCCCCGCAGCGACAATATGAGGAGCAGGGACCAGGCGAAAGAATTACTACCTGATAGTCCTACTCTCTTTACTGCATACAGCAGTGGCGCCGTACTAAAAATTGTAAAATATTGATTTTTGTGTTCTAATTCAACTCTCATGGCCTATAAACCAAACTTTACACACAAAAAGAAACGTACCCAGCACGGCGAAACTTTCTGGGATGCAGAATACAAAAACCCTACTCACCTCAAACTTTCTACCAAACAAAGTGAAGACTTAGAAAAGTTCACTCGCTGGGTGCTTCGTCGTAAGCGCGAAGACGTCCTAGATCCCAAAGCCTCCGTTCTCGATGTTGGTTGCGGTAACGGTCGTAATCTTATTTTCCTTACCAAAGAATTTGGTACCAAGGGTATTGGATATGACATTTCCAAAGCTGCCATTGCCCAAGCTGCAGCTGCGTCCCACAAAATGCCAATTCGCTACACCGCACGTAGTATTGCCGGCACTCTCGATGTTGAAGATAACTCCCAAGCACTAATACTCGACATGATGACCTCACACTTTTTAAATAAAGCCGATCGCACAAATCTTCGAAATGAAATTTTCCGCACCCTAGAGCCAGGCGGTCTCTTGTTTATGAAAACCTTCCTCAAAGATGAGGACCTTCATACCAAACGACTACTATCAGAGCGTCCCGGGACTGAACCTGGTAGTTATATTCATCCAGTCATGGGTGTCGCTGAGTACGTTTATAGTGAAGAGGAGCTCGTTACGTTTCTCGCAGAGAAATTTATCGTCCATAAAATCTATCGCTCACACCAACACTCCTTCCATGGCCAGGCTCGCAAGCGCCGCACCATTACTATTTACGCCGAAAAAGACCGATTCCAGTAGCTACAGATTCAATAGAGTAAAGCTTTGTGAAAATTACTCGCAAGACAAAAAGGCACGACATTGGGCTTTTTCTGTAGCTGCTAGTTGTTCACAAGCCGCACACTGTGCTGCACCACCATCCCCTTCCTCATAACTAGTACCGTACTCCATACCAACATTTACAATATCTTTATAGTCTTTAAATATAATGTCAGTTGGCACTTCAAAGACACTACCATCAAGAGCTACCCACGGCTTACAGTTGTAGGAGACTTTACTATCGAACGGTACCGTTTCATGGGCTCCAGGAGCACTTTCAGTACGTTTTGATTGCTCAAGGTCACTCAGGGAAATTTTCATACCGTATTTTTCACCCTCAATTTCAGTCCATGAATACATGACTCCATCAGTAAGAATCATTGAGGAGACAGCGCCATCAACCATGTCTGGTACCATAAAATCTCCTCGCATTCGTCCTTGTGAAGTAAAGTACGTACCTTCAGTAACAGTAGACACTACTTCGTTTTGTTGGGCATAAGAAATGGCACATTCAAGATTTTGCCCAAGCGCCAGCAGTGCTTCCAAAGTATCTACGCCAGCGACCGGGAGCTGCTTTTGATTGGCCTCGTTTTGTACTATTGGTTGCTCCACAGGAACTGGTACCGCTTCTTTTGTATTAGTTTTAAACAACATGACCAGCGCGAGAGTACCGACGATTAGTGCCAATACAACTCCACCCCAAAGAATTTTTTTCATAGTTAGATTTTAAATTCCAATAAATATCCATCAGTGTATCACTAAGTTATTATCATGCGCTCAACTCAACTCCCTCCTACATCTACATGCACACTTTAGCTTTATAGAATTCAGTTGCGGACGGTATGGCTCCGGCTTTTATCTCATCTACACGTGCCTTACCTAGCACTCCTTCAAAGCACTGTAGCTGGACTTCGGTAAAAGTAGGTACCGCATCAGACGCAATCCCGACAGACTTCAATGCAGCCTCTTGTGCTGGAGAAAGCTGTGAGCCAGCCGTCGTAGTAGTCGCTGTGGTTTCTCCTTCGACCGCTGCAGTAGTTGCTGTTGAAGCACTATCTGGACTGCTCATGAATAATGGTTTTAGATTCAATGGGTCAAAAACAAACAAATACGCTAGCACAAGTAAAAGGACAAAAAACAGTACCCCGAGCGTTACAAAGAATATGGTGAAGAATTTTTTCATAGTGTAATTATACCAAAAAGAAGACCGGTAAGCATAGCTTGCCGGTCTTTTTTCTTTTATTCTACCCTCCCCTCCTAAATCTCCTGCATCGTTGGCACCACATCCACCCGAACCGCTTTCGTCGTCGATGATACTCCTGCAATAGCTGGACTAGGTGCACAGGTAAGGGTAACCATTTGCGCTGATGTTAGTGGTCTTGTGGTAAATGAGCCAGGGTAGGTTCCGCTGGTGAATGGACCAATTTGTGTACTTGCTGCGCCACTGATAGTACATAGGAATGAATAAGGAGCGCTAACAGTGTATGCGAGAGTGGCAATACTACCAGAGCGAATCAGTGCTTGATTAGCAGTCACAGTGACTGTAGGCGATGTAACACACGCTGCACCATCCCAGGCAGCTCCTACGTTGCAAGAGTACTGACACTTAGGGGCTGTGTTAGCGGCGGAGTATGTATATGGGGTGTTAGCAGCAAGGCCAGTGTTGTCTCCGGAATACATAGCGGCGTTGGCAGGGACGGAGCCTGAACAGGAGTATGTGACAGGTGGAGTACAAGTAACTCCACTAACACTAGCTGGTGCTGAACACAGAGTACCGTTACATGCATGTACCCAGGCGTCATATACGTTATTGGCTACGGAAGCAAATGTTCTTGATGTAGCTGTAACATCACCACAAAAGTCACCTGTGCCGGTACTTGGATCACAGGTACCATTCCAACCACCAGCGGTAGTGTTATTTATTCTAAGTTGGTACTTTGTGGCACCACTGACTGCAGGCCAGGAGACGGTTGCGGACGTTCCGGGGGATGGACAGGAAATATTGATTGGGGTTGGAGCGGGAGGGGTGACAGGTTTTGATGCGGTACAAGTACCACTACTTGCTCCCACCGGAGATCCGCTACCAAGGCAGGTCCATCGGTAGTCAGTGGTTGTGTCAGCTGGTGAGTTGGAGTATGTGCCAGCTAAACAGGTTTCTGCTGTTGCAGAACAGGAACCGTCGACAGTAGTAACAGTACACGCTTCGGCAGTCATTCCTGACACAGTAGCTGAGTTACCTGACTGTGTACCAGCACTGGAGTTAGCGCGAACGTAGTAGCTGTATGAAGTACCAACACTGCCGTAGTGGGTGTAGTTTGAACCGATAGAGTTACCGATCCAAGTGCCGGCGCTGTTGTATATGCTGTAGCTGGCGGCGTTGGCGGCGTCGTTCCAGTCGAGGTAGTTTTGGCCGGTACCACAGGCTTGGGGGGTGACGGTGAGGCCGGTTGGGATTCCGGGGGTGCCTGTACACTCTGCAGTAGCAAGACAAGCTAGTGTCGCTGGTGAGTTGGTGGAACAGAGACCGTTTCCACCGACGCAAGAGTATGCAGGGTTTGAGGCCTCGGTACCACAAGCGGTTGGACAGGTTGGAGCGGTCCAGGTGCCGGTTGGGGTGACGGACTTTGGTGCGGTACAAGTACCACTACTTGCTCCCACCGGAGATCCGCTACCAAGGCAGGTCCATCGGTAGTCAGTGGTAGTGTCAGCTGGTGAGTTTGAATATGTTCCAGAGTAGCAAGACTCTGCAGTTGCGCTACAGGAGCCGTTGACAGTAGTGACAGCACACGCTTGCGTGTTACAAGCTTGAGAAGATGGTCCAGAACAAGTAGCTCCACCATTGGATGGAGATGGGTTAGTACAGCTGCGGGTTTGGATACCACCTCCACAAGAGGGGACACTACAGGCACTCCAAGCGGTCCAGCCACCGTTTATTATTGGTGGGGTACATGTATATGCTCCTTGACTCCAAGTGCCATTATTACAATTCCAGGTACGTGAACCGGTATACCCAGCTGGAGAAGATACTGAATATGATGTGTAGCTGCCACCACTTGGTGTGACAGGCGCGTTGAGGTTGTATACACAGGTGTCAGCGAGGGAGTCTGTTCCAGAGTAGGCGGCGCAGGAAATAGGAGCAGCAACGGTATATGAAAAACTACCAGAACTAGTATTAGTATTATTTCCCTGAGGAATTCCAGAGGTGTTTCTAAAGGTCGTACTGAGTCTTAACGTCAATGGTATAGTATTGACTCCTACCGCTGAAGAAGCTGGTACAGAGATAGTATAGGTACCAATATTTCGAGGTCCAACTAAAGGAGCTGATCCACTTATATCAAATATATCCGAACTGCCGTTGTAATACCCATTAGCAAAAAAAGTATCATTTGCATCAGTACCGGCGTCACGAGAGATTGACACTTGAACAGTAAGTGTCATCGTTTCACCTGGAGTATATGTAGATTTATCTCCAGTAACTGTTACAAACAATGAATGGGCAATTTCACAACCCTGACAACCATCAGGGCCCCACGTTTCAACAAAGAAGATTGCATCAGCACGACCAATATCACTAGCCAGAAAGAAAAATGCAAAAAGTATTAATGGCAGTACTTTTGAAGCTGCTTTTGACCGGAGAAAAAAAACTAAACTACCAAGAAGTATCAGACCTATCATTGTAATAATAAGTGTCTCGATAAATGAAGGTCCAGAGTCTTCGGTGGTATCAGTACCTATAGTTTCAAATGCGGGAAGCACTACAGAAACATCTGGCACAAATGAACTTGCATTAAATGTACTGTTTTGTGATACAAGACTCTTTTTTGTAGCATCAAATAACTCAACTTGTACATTTCCCTCTATACAACTACTTGGAACAATAAATGAATTAACTGTTGTTTCTAAAGTCTTTTCGGTTTCTAGACATGGTTGATTATTTTTATCTAAAACCTTCACTTTAACTGAAGCATCATTACGTGGCGACACTCGCGCAGTCACTACCAGTTCAAGCGAATCAGTTTGTGTTTTAGCAACAACCACGTTTAGAATTTCACCGTGCGTACCAGCTATGTATAGATATTCGATTTCTGTCTTTGTTTTTTCAGAATTGGTAATATGTATATTATATTTACCAGGAGCAAGTTCTGGAGTAATAGATATTTTTTCACCTTTCTTTATTTCCTTAGTTTCAATAAATACTGGCTCTTTAAAAAAAGAACCAGTGGTGTATGAAATTTGGAGAGTGTCGTCAGACAACGTTGTGCAAGTTATCTCAGTGTCAGTTTCTCCTTTACAAGAAAAAGATTCAGCTTGTGATTTAGTATAGATTTTTTGTACTAGCGGCTGCATTCCTAGTGGCAGATTGTTTTTTGTGTATGCAGCTAGACTAATAGAGACCTCACCTTCTATCCATGTTGGAAGTGTATATGTAAAGGAATATGTTTTTAGTTGTCCTTCTTGGAGACTTTTTTCTTCACCTAACTTTTCAGCATGGAGGAGTGTTTGATCGGTGTCGTATACAACAACACCATACAAAATATCGTTTTGTTGCCCCATTTTACCGAGAAGTGCAAAAGAACCACTGAAAGTCCGGTCTTGTTCAGTGAAGATTACGTCACCTAAATTTATATCCGCAATGTTTACTAATGAAGAGGACTTACTGCCATTTTCCTCTTCGGAGACATCAAAAACAACTTCCTCGGGTATTGTTGATTCTGCGTAAACATTAAGTGGAGATGTGACTAAGAGGACTAGCGCCACTAAAAAAACTTTGAGAGCTATGTTATTAAATTGCATATACTGTTTAGTATAGCTTTCTTATGGTGCATCTGGGGGGGTTATGAACAAAATTGTGGATTTTTATGAAAACAGACTTGCTCTTCCCTACTTCTGCCAGAGCATTCGCAGACCGTTAGCCACTACAAGGAGTGTACCCCCTTCGTGTCCTATCACCCCCAGTGGTAACGGTAGATAAAAGAAAATGGTAACGACTACCATTAGCGCCAGGATACCGATGGCAAACACGAGATTTTGCTTGATAATTCTGTTTACTTGAAGAGAAAGCTTCCTTGCACGTAAGAGTGCATGCAGGTCATCTGAAAGTAAAGCGACATCGGCCGCTTCTAGTGCCACGTCACTACCAGCTGTACCCATTGCCACTCCGACGTGAGAAGTTGCCAATGCAGCAGCATCATTAACGCCATCTCCCACAAACGACACCTTTCCTTCACTTCGTAATTTATCAACGATTGCTACTTTATCTGTCGGCAATAATTCAGCGTATATATCTTCAGGCAAAATACCAATTTCGCGACCGACAGCCTGCGCTACTGCCGTATGATCACCAGTCAACATCACAATACGCTTAATTCCTGTCTTGCGCAGAGCAGCAATTGTCGCCTTAGCAGATTCACGGACGGTATCTGCTACACCAATTACCCCCAAGACTGAGTTACTACCAATAACAATTGAAGTCATTCCAGCGGCTTCGACCTCTGCCATTACCGCTTCAATTTTGGCATCAATACTTACACCTGATTCAAGTAACATTTTACGATTACCAGCAAAGTAGCGATACCCATCAATGGTCACATACACGCCTTTGCCTGGTATTGCTTCAGCTCGTTCTACCACCGCTGGTGAAATACCGAAGGCAGCCGCATGAATTAAAATACTCTTCGCGAGTGGGTGTTCGGAATTTGCTTCGAGTGAAGCAGCGAGTTGCAAGAGCTGGTGCTCACTCACACCAATCGGCACCACTTTCTTTACTTGCATCTTCCCTTCAGTGAGGGTTCCTGTTTTATCAAATGCCACGATATCAATCTGCGCAAATGTCTCGAGTGCTGCACCACCCTTAAAGAGCATTCCTTTACGCGCAGAAGCGGCAAGCGCAGAGAGAATAGCGGCAGGAACACTGATTACAATAGCGCACGGACTAGCTACTACGAGCAAGGTTGCAGCTTTATAAAATGCTTCAGCATACGGAATACCAAAGAGAATAAACAACAGTAGCGCTACTACACTACCGATAAGCACTACTATAGTATAGCGTTCACCAAACCAATCACTGAAGTTTTCACTTGGTGACCGCTTAGACTGTGCCTCTGTTACGAGCTTAATCATCTGTGCCAAAGTCGAGTGACTAGCAGTCTTTTCAACAGTGATACGAAGCACACCATGGCCATTCACCGTACCGGCAAAGACAGTGTCTCCAGCATCCTTATCTACCGGTACCGACTCTCCAGTCATGGAAGCTTGATCAACTGCACTAACGCCACTTAGAACACAACCATCAACCGGTATTTTTTCTCCCGGCTTTACTACTACAATCTGACCTATTTTCAGTACCTCCACCGCCACCCGTGATAATTGACCAGAAGCGTCTTCTAGATTTGCTTCATCGGGACGTAACTTCATCAAAGCCACCACCGCTCGTTTGGTATTACCCATCGCATACTCTTCAAGTGTGCCCGCCAAACTAAAGAGAAAAAGGAGAATAGCACCATCGCGTGCCTCACCCACCGCAGCAGCAGCCAGAGCAGCCAAGACCATCAACAAATCAATATCAAGCTTCTTCTTGAGCAAGTTGCCAAAAGCACCGACAGCAGCTGGAATACCGCCAGCCAAAAAAGCCACTACAAAAGCTCCTGCTACGTACGAGACCACAGCATCTGTCATTTGAAAATAGACACCACTCAATAGACCGATTAACGTAATTACGGTTAGAAGAGTGTTAATTTTCAAAGATTTTTGCTCCTCCTCTAGTTCTTCCATTAATACTTCTGCTGGATTTTTCATGTTCACATAGTACGTGAATATTGACTGCTTTTCAATTAGAAAAACAAGAAGACACACTGTCTATTTGTTGTTATACAGAATCACTCCGCAATCAGAACCCTAACGTAATCGTGTATATTTCTGCAT